>CAZZIC010000011.1:0-39961 GCA_964653985.1 uncultured archaeon
TTTTTGTATTGTAATTGGACATTGGTAAAAAATAGGAGATGATAAAAAAAATGAAAATATTAACCAAAGAAATTGTAAGGGCAAATCGAATTCATCCAATCAAAAATGGAGATGATAATCGCAAAATCTTAAAGTTATTCCCAGAGCCATTTTAAGAGATATGCTGAAGTTCAATAATTATATGAAATTATATTGAAAATTTTTTTATTTTTAAGTTTCTCATTATTATATTGTTATGAAGAAATAATTTCTAAATAAAAATTTTGACTATTCTAACATAATTAGCTTTATTCAAAAATGTTAATTATACTATTTAATATTTAATATTAGTCAAATTTAACAGAGTTGAGAAAGTATAAAGTTTGGTATCAGATTGTTAGAATTAAACAAAATTGTAAGTGATATTAAAGATAAAGGGTTAAATAATTATTTAAAGTTTTCCCTGGCTGAACAAGTGAAAAATGCGGTGGATATCGGGTTTAGGCATTTCGAAATTACATCAGATATATTTCAATTAATGCCTTCCAAAATTACAAGGCAAGAACAAGAGAAATTACTGTCGTATGTTAAAGAATATGGAGTCTCATATTCGATTCACTTTCCAATTTGGGGCGTTGATATTTCCTCACCAAATTATCTAATTAGAAGTACCAGCGTTCAAGCTGTAATAAAGATATACGAGATGTTCAAGTTCTTAGAAAAATATATAGAGGTATACGTTCTTCATCCTACGGGTTCTTTTGCATATGATACGATTCATATGATGACCGATACTAAATCTCAAGAATTCATTGTAAATCTATTCTCAAATTTCGGAATACAGAGTATTCAAAAGTTGTTAGAAAAGACAGAAATTGATGTAAATAAAATAGCAATTGAAAATATTCAATTTCCATTTGAAAAGACACTTGAAATTATAGATAGGTTTAAAGGTACGAAATTATGTATAGACACAGCCCATATTTTGGGAGGTTTTTCAAATAATTTTAATGGAAAATTGGATTTGATCGATATAGGACGCAAGTATATAGAGAGAGCCAGAGAAATTCATTTACAAGATTTTAACGATGGTGAAGGCATAGATCATGGAGCATTGGGAACCTATAAATTCCCAGCAGAATTTATAAAGATCTTGCATGAAAAAAACTTCACAGGTCCTATCGTTTTTGAATTATCCTATAAAGAAGCTTATCAATCGATTGAATTCATAAAGAAAAACGTTCCGGAAATAAAATTGCCTAATCTCAAGACTAATTTAATTCTGGATTAATCTTGTTTCTTTTCTCTTAGTTTAGAACCACACACAGGACAAAACAATTCAGGAGATTTCGGAGGACTATATAAAATGATTTTTCCTTTTTCTTTAAGTTTCTCTTCCCAGGACTCTAAGTTTTCATCCATACCTGCAGAAGATCCTTCTCCTACGATAACTACTTCTTTTTCGCATTTATCACAATATAACATTTTTTGTCTAATTAACAACAACATCTTATTTTATAAAATCTTTTCCAACCAAGGCAAAATATTAGCTAATACAGTATCAATATTTTCTTGAAAGATTAAATGAGAGGTATCCTTTAGAATAACCAATTCTTTCTCTTCGGAGGGTAATCTGGAATAAATCTCTTTCATATACTCCACTGGAAACAAAACATCTTCATCGCCGTTAATAATCATAATTGGTTGATAGACATTTTCTATGGGTTTTTTCGGGGCTTCTTTCATTTGTGCGTTCAGAGCAGTTAATGTATATTTATCTGAAAGCAATGGATCTTCAATTAATAAATCCATCTTATGTTTCATCTCATCTGATCGAGCTAACTTATCTGTATCTAAATATGTCCACACACTTATTCTAAATTTAGGGAAAATTTTAACCAATTTCGGAACTATAGATTTCAAGATCTTAAGGATTCCTTTTAATTCAATGATCTTCTCATGAGCCTCTTCATTAAAGAGGGCTGCGTTATGACAAATCGCCCCCTTTATTCTTTCATCATATGGCACAGAATAGAGGGCGGTAATTCCTCCCAAACTTGAGCCCATAATTATTATATCCTCCCCGTAAAGTTGTAAGGCAAAAGACACTACATCTGAAATAAGTTCGGTTAAGGATTCCATTGTAAAATGTCCTCTGGTTCCTTCACTTTTCCCATGTCCTACTAAATCAGGAGCAATAATTCTGTATCCTTTTTTATTTAGCTTGTAACAAAATTCTGCATAGAATCTGCTATATACTGCGGTACCATGAATAAAAATTATGGTTCTTGTACCACTTTCTTCATTTTTATAAACATCTAGATGAATTTTATTTCCTTTTGACAGAATGTATCTTTCCTCAATCTTCTCCTTAATTTTTTGAGGATTTGTATCTAAAACATAATGAAACCAATAATCATTGTAATCTTTAGTCGACATGTTCTTTTAGTGTTAGATATAATAAGATATAACAAAAATCTATTATAATATTATATTATTGTATTAAAATTAATATATATAACATTTATGAGAGTGATATTCATTGAAAATTAAAGGTATAGATGATAAAGCATGTATCAAATGCCTTGAATGTGTTAAGGAATGCCCATCAAGTTTATTTTATAAGCCAGAGACTGAAATAGGAGAAAAAAGAAGGGTTATATTCGAAGATCCTAAAGATGGTTGTATTGAATGCGGACATTGTATAGCAATTTGTCCTACAAATGCTGTTCTCTATGAAGCGGCAGAGGAAGCGGTAGAATTCGAAAAAGTATCAAAACCAGAAGAAATTATAAATTATGATGATCTGATGAAAGTGCTTAGAGCAAGGCGTTCTATTCGGAGATATAAAGATAAAGACGTACCAAAAGAAGGTATAGATAAGGTCTTACAAGCAATGAGATATGCTCCCAGCGCAAGTAATGCTCAATCTTGGGAATATGTTGTTTTAACCGATAAAAAGAAAATAGATGAAGTGAGAAAAGCAGTAATCAAAACTATGAGACTTCTAAGAAAAATCGTAAAATATCAAAAATTCTTAAAATATTTTGTTCCCAAACACTTGAAAGAATACATAACTGATCCCCAAACACGTGTGAGTGTTGAAGATTTCTTTAAAGAATTGGACGAAGGAAAAGATCCTATCTTTTATGAAGCGTCAACGCTTATAATAACTCACGCTCCAGAGAGAGGAAGTATGGCAGGAAATGATGCAGGAATAGCTTTAACACATGGAATGCTTGCAGCTCAATCTTTAGAATTAGGGACCTGCTGGATCGGATATGCTCAAGAAGCGCTTAATAGGCATGAAGATGTGAAAGAATCCTTAGATATTCCTGAAAATCATAATGTTAATGGGGTTCTAATCTTAGGATATCCTTCCATTGAGTTTAAGAGAGTCCCTCCAAGAGAAACCTTAAATGTTAAATGGTTTAATTAAGCTAATTATGTAATTTCTTCCCATTAATAAAAAGAAAGTACCTAATTGAAAAAAAATAAAAATAGATTTTAAAAAAACTATTTTTCTCTTTCTATACCCGGAGTCAAGATTTTTACAAAAAGGATAATTAAAACAACAGGGAGTATCGCTATAAACACTATTAGAAATATGCTTAGGTTAAAGAAACTATCAAAATATATATTTAAGAACAGTTGTCCGACGGAATCAATGAGATAATGTGTTATGATACAAGGAATTAGACTTTCAGTTCGAAGATACATGTAACCTAAAGCTACACCCAAAGTACTGGCATACACGATTTGAAATAGAGTAAGAAAGATCTCAGCCCCACTTAGTATTACAACAATCAAATTAAATGCGTGAGCCGCTCCAAAAACTATACTGGAGTAGATTAAAGTTTTCTTTTCTGAATGTTTTTCTTGTAGCATAGGTATGGAAACTCCCCGAAATGCGATTTCCTCAAAGATTCCCGGAATCAACATAATAACGAATAAGAACCAACCTAGACCCGTAATACCAGGAGATTCTGAATCTGGCCAACCAAATATAATTTCTGGACTAAAGGTATATTCCCCAAGAAGAAGACCTCCGATCAGAGTCATTAAATTAAATATCAAAAAAGACCCAATTCCTATACCCAAATTTCTAAGAAACTGAGATTTTGGTTTCAATTTAATTTTTTCTACATAAGATCGTATATCTTCAAATTTTTGTGGAAAATGTAGCTTATTTGGAACAACATAGAACCAGAAAAGAGCCAGCAAAGAAAATTGTATGGAAAAATCAACAAAGAGTAAAGGTAAGTATGGGAATTCACCAAAAAGTATCGATACAAAAAAGATTATCGGAATTTCTATGAATGACGGTAAAAATAAAACTCCCATATAAATTAGCATTAATACGATAATCCCCAATAATGGTTTTTCTCTCAGACCTCCTCTAATCCCCTTATTCTCTTTTTCAAAATATCCTTTCTTTGGGAATAAATAATTAAAGAAGGCAACAAGCCCCAGTAATCCGATTGATCCAATTATTAATAATCCTATTGATAACGCAAGAATGCCACCAATTGGATAGAGGATTAATGCTAAGATAATAGTTCCCACAAATAAACCGAGTTGGCATAAAATCATAAAAAGCCATTTAGCTACTTTATGTTCCTTATGGAGTTCTTCAAGAACATACTTGTATTTCATTTTCCCAAAAAGAATGACTTTCATTTCAAATAATAGAAATAGGAACATCCATGAGATGGGAATTGAGGCTAAGATCAGCAAGAAAAACAGTAAAGATCCCGTGAGGATGGATATTAATATCGGTGCGGTAATATAAGATACAGTTTGAATACTTATCATCAATAAAAGTTTTGCTTTAGCTTGATCTCGAGTATTTATTGGTAAAGATGAAAGTATTGTACTACCAGTTTCTTCCATATTTAGTAGACCACTTACAAGCATAGCTGGAACGTAAATACTTACTTGGAGTACTAGAACCCACATTATTATTATACTAAATTCAGAGGTTTCCGTAAATGCAGGAAAAGCAGAGAATATCATAATAAATGGAAAAATAATAGGCATAATTAGGAACATCATTGTCTGAAAATCTCGAGTGGCTGTAATCAGGTCTTTTCTTAAATAAGATTTTATTGGGGGTCTTGTTTCAACTTGAACTTTAGTAAATTCTTTTGGTGCCGCTGTTTCTAATTCTGTTTCACCTTTAACAACTCCTTCGAGTGTTGCAACCGATTTTTTATAAACGAACCTCACGACTAATAGAAATAAAACAAAACCTATTATAGAGGTTATCCATAGGAATGGTGGAACATTTCCAGGTATCGATCCTAATGTCATTAGGAAACTTGGTCCAAAAGGATAAGGAATAAGAGAGAAAATATATGTCCATAAATCTGCATTAGGGAGGTTGGAGAACATATCAAAAAAAGTTGGAATTGCACTAACTGCCCATCCAAGAATAAAACCCGTTATCATTGACATGCCGACATAACTGAGCATCACTAACATACGAATGGCTGTAGTTTTTTTTGTTTCTCTTGAAGAAGTCCTGTAAAGAACATGACTTAATTTTTCGGAAGCATAAACCAATATACTAAATGAAAATATTACATTAGGTATGGATATGACAGCGGTAATTATTGTGAAGAAAATATCTCTTGAACCTAAATACATAAATATAGGAAGTGAAGCCGCATTGGCGATTAATGCTACATCTAAACTTCTAAAAATCGTGAAAAAACTGAGCTTCCTTAATCTCTCTTTGGAGATTGGTAATGTCTGGAGCCATTTAAACGATTCTCCTGTCATAAAAGCACTGGTGTTAATCATACCAAAGAGAAAAAGATATAACAATCCCATAAGAAATGTAAAACAATAGAGGATTCCTCCAGTAAAGATAATTTGATATACTCTCGCTTGATTAAAAGCGTCTCCAATTTCCATAAAGACGGTAAAAGGAATGATACCAATTATGGCGAATATAACTCCATAAACAACTTTTAGTACTACATTCATTTGCTTGATGTAGCCTTCATTTTTTTCCAACTTTTCGAGTAATCTTGCTTGATTAGCTCCTGCCGTCTCAAGCTGAGATTTCAAGAAAGTTTCTCGATATGGGTATTTTGCCAAAGAATATAGTTTAAGAAAATTTGATTCCATTTTAGCTTCTCCTTTTATTTTCTTGATTTAACTGTAGTACGTAATCTTTCAACTATTTCAGATACTGATGTGTCTTGCTCAGTAAGTCGTAAGAAAACATCTTCTAAGCTCGCACCAGCCTTATTCGCTTGAGTTCTCAGCTGATCAACAGTGCCTATTCCCACCATTCTTCCCTTATTAATTATTCCAATCCTATCACAGAGATCTTCAGCTATTTCCATTATATGTGTGCTAAATAAAACACCACCTCCACGCTCAATATGCAAATCCATTATTTCTTTGACCACTTTCACGGATTTTGCATCTAATCCCGAAAGAGGTTCATCCATTATAAGTAAATCCGGATTATGTAAGACCGCCGCGATAATTTGAATCTTTTGCTTATTGCCGTGGGAAAGAGTTGCGATTAATTGATCATAATATTCTAATGCTTCTAAACTTTCAAGATATTCTTCTGCGGTTTCAGATACTTCTTGCTCGTCTAATTCTCTGATTGAAGCAATAAAATTAAAGAGATCTCGAGGTGTCAGGGACTTAAAAATTAAAGGTTCTTCAGCAACATATCCCAAATTTTTTTTTATTTCTACATCTGCTTTTTCAGGGTTATATCCTAAAACATTCATTTCTCCTTCATTCGGTTCAAGTAAGCCCAAAAGACACTTGATAGTAGTGGTTTTTCCCGCTCCGTTAGGACCTAAAAGACCAAAAATTTCACCTGATTTCACTTCGAAGGAAATTCCGTTGACTGCCTTGATATTGCCGTCTGAATAAAATTTCTTAAGATTCTCTACAGAGATTAAATTTTCTTTCATTTGGAATCAATTTTTATTTTGTAAATAATGATTTTTAAATCTATAATTAATAGAAAAAGATTAAATTCTTTAAGTTTTGTATATGAACAAGAGAAATTTTGAGTGCTATCAAAGGGTATATCTCTTACATTTATATAGGAATAAAAAGAGAGAATATCAACTTAAAATTGGAATTTACTTAATTATGGGAATAATAGCATTGTTGGGACATTCCTTAAAGCATTTTAAACAAGATAAACAAGGTTTTAAAGAAGTCTCGTTAAATACGATTAAGAATTTATCTGAATTTTCATCTTTTTCAAGCTTATAGAGATTTCGAAAGCAAAAATCCGACGATAAACACTTTTTACATAAACTACATTTTTTTTCATCAATTTCAAAAGAAGATAGTTTTCCTTCTTTTAGAGAGATTACTTCAATAGCGCCATGTTCACAGACATCTACACATTTTAGACAACCCTTGCATTTATTGTAATCAACATAACGCATAGAATTTTTGAAAAAGATTGCTTTGGGGTTACAAGAATAAGAACATCTCTCACAGCGAATACAGAGTTCTGGATTGATACTTATCGGAAATAATTTCTCTTCTTCTATTTTTCTCAGACTCTATTATGTTTGTTTTAGGGTTATCAAGGGATAAAATTTTGGAGGATATAAATACCCTATGATTTCTTCTATAAAGTAATGCGGTCAGCTACACTACTTTCGGGTATTTGATGTGGTTCTTTTGGTTTGGTTTTGAAAATTACAATGATTGAGATAATAACAATAATTGCTCCAATTAATTGATAAATACTCAAAATTTCTTGAAAGATTATAAAACTAAAAAGAGCAGTAGCAATTGGAGTAGGTGAAGCAAGGATGCTAGCCTTAGAAACATCAAGATTGTCAAGGCTATTATACCAACAAAATAATCCAGACCCGTAAACAACCCCCATCGCGATAAAGAAAAAATTATTTATAGGATCTAAAAAATAACCTAAGTTTTCTGAAGGGTAGAATATAAAATATGTAGAAAACAAAAAAATACCGCTAATAAAATTTCTAATAAACACAATTTGGGTTGGAGTTGCCTCATTTCTTCTTAACAAAGGTTTTGTTAACGTATGAGCTAGCATCCAAAAGCAGGATGTTATCAATAAGATAAGAACTCCAAGATTGAAATTTAGAAGATCAAAAGATCCTTCAGTAACGGCAAAAATCAGTCCAACAAAAAGAATAGCTGAGAAAAATATCTGGGTTTTAGTAATGCTTTCTCTTAAAAGTATATATCCGAATAACAAGGAAAACATAACCGTAGTTTTTTGAGCCAGAGATCCATTTATAGAACCAGCAATTCGATATCCAACAAAAAAAAATATCTGCATTACGCCGAAATTAAGGCCAACATAAATTAAAAGTAATTTATTATCTTTCCATCCATTTAATTTACGTTCTATAATTTCTGATTCATTGTTCTCATTTTCTTCTTGATTAGATTTTAACTTCCTTCTTTCAAGAAGTATTAAAGGAGCGAATAAGATAGCTTCAACGATTGTAGTCATTGCAGCAAATATATAGGCATCCAAATAGCCTGGGCGGGCGTTTGCTACTATTGGTTGCAAACCAATAAGAAAAACACCTAAAACCCCGTATATCACACCTTTCTTAACGTTTTCTCCAGTCAAATTAAGAGATAGAATATAAAAAAAGATAAAAAATTTGGTTTTCTTTTCTACTCTAATCTATTGAGATTCATTAGAAGTAAGTTTTACTTCTAATTCCATTATTTTATTAATCCCAAGCTTATTGGCGATATTCCGGATATAATTTACTCGATGTTCCTTTATGTGTTCAAAGAGTAATAATGCTGGCATAATTGCGGCGGTTATTAAAAAGGGGAGCAGAAATGTAAGCACAGAATCAAAGATTATTTCGGTAACATCCTCAAGGCGGGTCAAAAATTGCATTAAGATTAAAAAATAACTGAAAATTACTCCAATTCCAGCATAGCCTTTCAATGCATACATATACCATTTACCAATTCCTCTAACTTCTGTAACATCTCTAAGACCTGAAACTTTCTCCTTATTTGTAAAGGAGATTCCCGCATCATCAAGAAACCAAGCGGCAGAAAATATGCCCGTGGCAGGTCCAATAGTTAAAATTAATAGGAATATAAATGTCATAAAATTCTTAACCTCATCACTTCTTGGAAGACTTTCACTAATAACTATGTCAACAAAGAATTCTACCAGTAGTAATGAAAGGTTGATGGTCATAAGCGCGGGAAAAAACCCTCTAAATGCTTTTTTAAATCGCTCTTGTTCAGGAGCTTTTTGGATCCCATAACTCATTTTCCTACCGACGATATATTTATGAATAGCTAAATATATAGGAGAAAAGAGATATCCAAACAAAAGGCCGAATAGAATAGGTGGAAAGATTATTACTAACATAAAAAAAAAGAACTGTATTCCATCTGTTTCCCCCGGAAGGAATTTATATGTTATTGGTTGATTCGTATTTAAAATGGGAAATAAAAATGCTAGAAAAAAATAAATAATTAGAGAGAAGATTATCTTTTTATATTTCATAAAATCTATTACAACCTCTTATAGGTAGTTTTTTTATTTACAATTTAGATCTTAAGAGTAATAAATCTTTATTCAGATTAAAATAAGAAGAGGTATGAATTAGGATCTATCTTCCCTTACAATCATATAAATAGAGGAAATTACAATCATAGTACCAATAATGTGGTAGATTGTCAAAATCTCTCCATAGATTATAAAACTAAAAAAGGCGGTTATAATAGGAGTAATACTAACTATAATTGTTGCCCGTCCTATCTCAATAAATGAAAGGGTTTTATACCATGTTAAAAGTGCAAAACCATAAACGAAAGCCATCAGAATGAAAAATAAATAGTTCTGAGGCTCCAATAAAATTGATATATTTCTCTGTGGGAAAATAAACAAATAAAAGATTAATAGAAGTATACTACTAATCAGATTTCTTATAAAAACTACTTGAATAGGGGTTATCTCATTTCTATCTAATCCTTTTTTAGTTAGGGTGTGCATAAAGGTGAAAATTGCAACATCGATTAATAAAATGAGGACCCCAATGTTAAATTCTACCAAGTTAAAAGACCCCCTTGTTACTGCGAGGATCAACCCTAGGAATAAAACAGCAGAAAAAAAAATTTGAGTCTTTGTGATTTTTTCATTGAGGATTAAATTACCATAAAGCATTGAAAAGATTATTTCTGTTTTAAGAGTTAAAGAAGCATTTATATTTCCAGCTAATTCAAATCCAATATAAAGTAAAATGGGTACTATACTAAACACTATTGCGATGGATAATAAAAGAAAGGCATTTCTCCTAACTTTCCAGCCGTTTAATTTCGAATTAAAAAGTTCTATGTTTGAACCAGCTTTTTCAATAGAAAACTTTAGAGTTCTTCTTTCATTAAGATAGATTGGAAGAAAAATTAATGCTTCAAAGAAAGCCGTCATCGCAGCAAATATAAAGGGGTCAATATAAACGGAACTTATAAATCGTAGATTTGCCACTACAGGTTCTAAACCGATTAAAATGGCCGAAATTATTCCAAAAATCGTTCCTTTTTTTAAGTAATTTTCTTTTTCTTTCAAGAGTTAGATTAGATAAGATATGACAGATAAATAACCTTTAGACTCCTACGTGATCACCCAATCATCAGATAGAAATTGTGAACAAAGGTAATTCTGAACTTATTCAAGATTACAAAAAGGATCATTTAAACAAAATTCTTTTTCAATTATATTCCAATTTAGCTTAATATGATCACAAAGCAAAATAAAACAACAATTCCTTAATGAAAATACACATTTTTTAAGAATTTAGTTTTCTGAAGACTATATGGAACTTTTTTAACTATAGTTAAATATATACGTAAGCTTAATGGTATTATTTCTCTATAATTGTTTTCTTCTCTAAATACTCCAAATTAATTCAAAAGTATGCATGTATTAACCACAAATTTGCTAATGTAAAAAATTCAGCTTCAATATTGAAAAAAAATACCTTTTTAAACAATAATTTCTATATAGTTTTTATTGAATATCTATTAAAAAATCGATTTGAAAAAGATGAAAAGTCGTATAGTCAAAATTCAATTAGTTTTATTTAGTCTTTTAATCATAACTTTTGCCTCCATAGTTAATGCGGCTACCTATTCTTGTGGAGTTTCCGCAAACGATGAATGGGTTCTTAGTGTTACAAAAAAAAATACAGATGTAATTGAAGAAGCATATGGTAACGTAGATAACTGGGAACAAAATGCAAATTCCATAGTTTATCATTATTATTCTCAAAATGAAGCCTTCCATGAATTAGGAGCCAAAATGAAGATGAAGATAAATGGAATTACGGAAGGAGAGACTTCATGGAATTTAGATGTAAGTTTTTACGATTGGGTTACGGGGGCTTTTGAATCACCAATTGATACCGTTTGGACTTTTCCTAAAAATCCTGAAGAGATGTACTGGAATACTGAAGTTTTTTTCGTCGCTACTCCCGTAAATACTTATTTACAAAATATGAATTACATCACAAATTACGAAGATGACGCTTCAGTTAGTGATAATCAGGTTATTGTGGATTTCGATGGATATATTATCTATGAAGTCACTTATGATTCAAATGATGGAAGATTAACGAAACTTACCATGAAATACGAAGACCAAGTTATGTATGAGATTAGTGAAGGGACAGGAACTGATGGTACAGATGATGATGGCGGAGGTACAGATAATGGTGGTACCAGTATACCTGGTTTCGATATTCTGTTATTGATTGGTATAACATCAATCATATCCGCTGGATTAATTAAATTTGTATCCAAGAACAAAAGATAGATACAAGGTTTAAAGTAAAAAATTAAAAATTATTTATTTCTTTTTTTTATAAATTTTCATAGAAATATCCCAGACTCTTTTATCTTTACTAATATATAAAAATTTTGTAAGTAAATAAGAATAAGACTCAAAAATAAAAAAAATAGAGAAAAAAAAGAGAGTAGAGAATTTAGTTATTTTTTATAGGTTCCAAATTGAGGAAATGTCTTGATTTGCTTTTTTGTGAATATAGGGCCATCCTTACAGACAGTGGTTTTATTTTTTTCTCCTACTGCGCAAGAACCACATAATCCAATACCACATTTCATTTTTCTTTCAAGAGATGCTTGAAGATTAATATCTTTATCATCTGCAATTTCTAAAACTCGCTTCATCATTACTTCGGGACCACAAGTTAAAATTAAATCAATGTTATTTCGATCAATTATTTCATCGATCGTTTCTGTTACCATGCATTTGCGTCCTACTGAGCCATCCTCTGTGGCACATAGAGTTTCTGGAATTAATTGTTTTAGTCTTTTTTCAAATATGAGAGAGGCTTTATCCCTTGCTCCAATCGAAACATATACATTTTTTTTGTTTTGCTTTAAAGGGTCAATTAAAGAAGTAATGGCGGCTATTCCCATTCCTCCGCCAACGATAAGTATATTTTGGGTATCTTCGTAATTCCATGTGTTTCCGTAGGGTCCCCTTATACCTATTGAATCTCCAATATTCATATCAAAAAGTTCAGAGGTCCCTTCACCAATTTTTTGTACTGTTATTTCTAAAAGATCTCCCTCAACTTTTGAAACTGACATTGGCAAGAAATCTATATCGGGAAGCCACAATACAACAAAATTTCCAGGTCTATAGGCTTTTGCTATCCTTGGGTTTCGAATGTAGAAACTTTTTATCTCTGGTGAATGAGTTTTAACTTCCTCAATCTTTGCAATATCTGTTTTATTCCTTGTTAAATCTAAAACTAATTCTTCTTCATCACTTAAAAGTGGTTTAGTTTCCAAATATCCCTTTTCCACAGCATTATCAAAGACTTTTTTACCTCGATCAGTCCGAATAATAACGGTATTCCATCCAGGCTCGCTTCCTACTGATCCGACTGATATATCCGCAAAAGATCCCGTATAATCAGAACATGCAAAACAAGCCTCTCGGATCGCTTTATCATAAAGCTTATTTAAGTGAATCTCAGTTTTTTCTGAACCCGTATGCACCAAGAGTTTGAAATTTTGATGATCTTTATCAATCTCTGTAATTTCTTCAGGATTGATATTATTCTCTTTAAAAATAGTCGTCAAAACATGATTGTGAAAAGTACCGAAGCAGAATGTTCCTATTGCTAAAGAAACCAAATCAAAAGCCTCATAATCGAATCTGGGATGATTCTGAATTTTTCTTAATCCTTGAATTTGACATGGAGTACCGACAACAGCAATATTATAATTCCATTTATTAATTGCTTCTCCAAGCAAGGATAATGTGGGAGCTTGATTTGGTTTGTAACCAATTGAAGCCTTTAAATCTTCTGGAGTTTCAGCAATATAAGGAACGGGCCTGAATTTTTCATCCTTTTTATTTACAATTGCCGAATCAATAAGCTTATCTTCCCAGGCGGATTGTAATAATCCTGTGATAAGTCCAGCTTCATTTGAATTTATCTTTTGTTTTCCTTTTTCTGTAAGTCTAACGGATATTATATCAATAAAATGCCCTAATATTTTGTGATTTTTTATTCCGAATGTCCATTTGTCCAAGAGAGACAGAGGTAATTGCTCTATTCCAGTTTTTGGACAATAATTATAACATAATCCATAACCCTCTCTACAAGTATTTTGCTCTTCACAAGATCCATCATCATATGGGATTTCTTGTTCTTTATCAAATTTAATATCATCGCAAAACGCACCACAGGCACCACATAAGACACATTTTCCCGAATCGACAATTTCTGCTTTAAGTTCCTTCCATCCTTTTTGTATTTTTTGAATTTCGTTCATTTTTGTCATATTAGTCCTCCTCCTCTTCTAATTTATTCAAAAATTCTTCCCCTTCTTTCTTACCCAATTCAAAAGCTTCTAAATTCGTTTCTATAGTATTTTTTGGGACGAATGATTTAAGCGTTTCAATCGCAGATTCTTCAGAAAAGATTTTAGAGATCGCTGTAAACGCACCAAATAGAATAGCATTTCCGTATAAAGTCTTTCCGAACTTTTCAAGAGATAATTTCTGTACTGGAATTGCCAGAGATTTTAATCTTTTTGCTCTTCTAAATTTATTGATGGTTGAAGGATCCCAGATGAGATATCCAGTATCATCCCCCTTTTTTAAAACCCCTCTACCAACATCAGAAGCAGCTTCATCTGAAAGAATGATTAAAAAATCGTATGGTTCAAGGGCTTTTGGATAATCAATTAAATCTTGATCTTTATCAAGATCTACTACAACTTCTGCCCAACATTTTCCACCCCGAGCCGCTGCACTATAGGCCTCTGTTTGTGTTGCTGCTAATCCTTCATGAAGAGAGGAGGCTGTTATAATCATCTTACTTAATGTAATAACTCCTTGACCGCCAAAACCTGCGATTCTTATCTCATATCTTGCCATTTTTATTTCCTCTCCTGCGCGATTTTTTTAATACCTTCATATTGTTCCGAATATTCGGGTTTATCAGGTTCATATCTAAACTCCCCAATGACATATTTGTTGAATAGTTCTTCTTCCGTCATGAATTTTGCTTGATTACGGCGTACAGTATTTTTCTTAATCCAGTCGAGCATTTTACCGGCAGTATCCATCTTTTCTCCTTTTTCAGGAGCAACCATGAACTCTTCTCCTAATGTATTGAGATTTTTTCTTCCGAAATATGTGACACATGGAGTAACAACTTCAATAACAGAAGTTCCTTTATGATTTAAAGCTTTCTTAAAATATTTCATAAAAGTTCTTGGATGCGCGACCGTAGTTCTCGCAACATGTGATGCCCCAGCTGCTAAGGCTAGTTTTACACCATCGGATCGATTCTCAAACATTCTATAAGGTGTTGTCGTACTCCTTGCGCCCCATAATGTTGTGGGAGCCCCTTGTCCACCCGTCATGGCGTATATACTATTATTAAAGATAAACATAATGCAATCCAAATTTCTACGACATAGATGAATGAAATGATTTCCTCCAATTCCTAAAGCATCTCCATCACCTGAGAAAATGATAGGTTTCATTTCCGGGTTTGCCATCTTTATTCCTGTTGCTATTGCTGGTGTTCTTCCATGTAATGTTAATATTTTCTGAGCGGAATAATGAACTAACAACATAATTTGACTGTAGCATCCAATACCAACAACTAAAGGGAATTTTTTAGGATCTAATCCCTCATCTTCAAAGACTCGGGTGTAAATTTGTGCTACTATTCCATAGCCACATCCTGCACAAAATCTTGAGGAGTAGTTACCTAAAAGATTTCCTGCATAAGATGCCTCTAAATAGGGATGTTCCGGTTTTTCTTGCTTATACATAGGACCTATTCCCGACATTTATTCCGCCACCTCCTTAATTTCTTTTAATATATCATTTGGGTGATGAAACTCACAAACATTTGGGATGCGTATAATTGGTGTTTCTAGTTTTGTTACTCTTTCTACTTGTTCGGCAATAAATCCTGTGTAATTTAATTCTGGTACAATTATAGCTTTAGCATCTTTGACGACTTCTTTTACTTTCTCATCCGGAAAGGGCCAAACAGTAATTAATCTAAAAAGTCCTACCTTTATTCCTTCCTTTCTTGCCATATCAACAGCTCGATAACTGGATCTAACTGGTAAGCCATAGGAAATAATGACAATTTCCGCATCATCTAACTTATATGTATCTGTTAAACATATTTTATCTTTATTTACATTAACTTTTTCAAATAACACTTTAATAAAATCCATAGGTTTCGGAGTAGGTAGACCATCTGGACCATGGGGCTGATGAATAAAAAGTCCCGGACAGTAATCTGTTCCCATTTGAGGAGGTTTGGGTATAACATATTCTCCCGACACGTTATCTTGATAGGAGAACATTCGTCCCGAAGTATCTTCTGGTAAATCACGTTTCACTACTCTGTTTAGAATTTCCTCCTCAGAAGGAATATTCACTACTTCATGTAAATGACCTAAATAAGCATCTGAAAGTAGAAAAACAGGACAACGATAAATTTCAGCAAAATTAAACGCCTCGATTGTAAGATCAAATAATTCTTGACAGGTCATGGGAGCTAAGGCAATAACTTGAAATTCCCCATTCCCGGGAAATCTTACAAATCCAATATCATTATGGTGAGGTTCCGTTACATATCCAGTCCCTGGTCCATTTCGTTGTACATCACAGAATACAAATGGAACTTCCAAATTCGCAGCCATAGAAATAGTTTCCGACATTAATGATAGTCCAGGTCCAGAAGTAGCAGTCATTGCTTTTGCACCAGTTAATGAGGCACCAATAACAGAATTTATTGATGCTAATTCATCCTCCATCTGCATACAACATCCTCCAACTTCTGGTAATCTTCTTGCTAGATGTTCTATAACTTCTGTGCTTGGAGTTATAGGATAACCTCCGAAAAATTTTAGCCCAGCAGCCATTGCTCCTTCCGACATAGCTTCATTTCCCATCATTAAATGCTTCCCTGACTTTAAAAATCGATTCTTATTTTCTAATGCCAATTCGTTTACACCTCTAAGTTTTCGCCTTTTCAGGCGTTTTTTTATGCTCTTCTTTCTCTAAAACATAAATTGCCCAATCGGGACAATTTAACTCGCAGCGTCTACAACCCGTGCAATACTTCTCTTTTCCTTCTTTCACTTTGGGTATGTAAGATATTCTCATATTCAGTTCTTCACTCTGCTCCAAAATCCCCGTTGGACAAACAACTAAGCAGGCATTACAACCGCCGCAACGATGTTTATTGAGAAAGAGAGTAAAGCCTTTTTCTTTATTTTCGATTAATTTTGGAATGTTTACTCAACTTCCTAGTTTATTTTTATTTTAATATAATTAATTAATATAAAACTTAGTTAAACAATTAACTATTACAAATCTTTCCATTTTAAGTTTACTTTTAACCCTTAAAAGGAACCTTTTAACCCTTAAAAGGAAAAGATTTAAGATTAAAATTGGAAATTATAGAATAAGGTTCTCAAATCTTACACCTAATTTTAGGGGAATAAAATCAAATACACGATAAGATCTAAGATCTAAATAAAAGAATTAGATTTTATGTTTTAATCGAAAACAATTTCACATATAAAGAGATTAAATTCGTTTTATAACAGATATTTTTTATAATACATACCATATTTCTATAATATTACTAATAATCATTTTTCAAATAAAGAAAAGAGAAAATGACAAAATTAATTTACTTGGGATGTCTTTCCTCAACCCGCTATCCCAAAACTTGTGAAAATGGTATAAAAATTATCAAATATTTGGATGATGAATATGAGGTTCTTGAGGATCCCCCTTGTTGCGGTTCCTTATCCTATCATGTTGCATCTAAAGAACAATTAAAGGAACATATAGAGCATGTTAACGAATGGTTTAAAAAACACGATGTAACCGACTTAGTTACTATCTGTGCGGGATGTTATAATTATCTATCACATTATTATAAAGAGTATCTTGGTGATGAATTTAACGTAAATGTGCGACATTTGTTACAGTTTTTGGATAATGAAGAGTTTCTAAATAAGTTAAATCTAGAAAATGAAGGAAAAAAATTACGGGTTAATTATCACGATGCATGCCATTTAAGAAATGCGGATAATCCTATTATTGAAGAACCAAGAAGAATTCTTAATTCGATTAAAAATCTGGAACTTCGTGAAATGGAAAATGAGAAAGAATTATCGATTTGCTGTGGAGCTGGCGGTGGGGTTTATTCGATATTTCGAGAGACATCGGATATTAATGGAGAAGCTATTTTCAGCCAGATGAGAAGAACAAAGGCTCTTCTTACCGCTTGTCCTTTTTGTTATACCGCATTAAAAAGAGTGGAGGAAGAACAAGGAATGAGGAACCCAGTAATTAAATTCGAGGATTTTATAGCAAAATTAATGGAAGGAGTTGATCCCATAAATGAGTAAAGGCTTAGAGTTATATGAAGAGTTAAAGAAGAAAATTGAAAATTTAGATAAGGAAAATTCTTTCATTCAGCAATTTACAGAATTCTGGCGAATGGGATGTTCCGCCAAATATAAAGCATATGAGTTGCAGTTCCTTTATGATGAATCAAGCAGAGAATTTGTAGAAAAGAATAAGGAGCATATCAAAAGGATTAGAGAGGATTTCATAGAAAATATAGATTCATATGTAGAAGATACAATCAACATTATGGAAAAGGCAAATCATTTCAAGGTTCATTACGCAAAAACAAATGAAGAAGCTCAAAAGATTTTCTTAGAAGAATTGGAGGATAATAAAGTGGTGTATAAATCCAAGTCAAATGAAGCAAAGGATATTGGGTTAATTGATGCGATGAAGGAAAATAATATTGAAATAAAGGAAACAGATTTAGGGGATATAATTTTAGGGTTGTTCGACGATTATGATTTGCCCACATATCAATTAGGACCTGGAGCACACTTTAATGAGGAAGAAATTGTAAAAAGAATAAAAGAAAAATATGGAGTAGATTTAGAGCCCAATGCTGAAAAAATTGTTCAATATTTCAGAGAAACCTACAGAAAGGAATTATTAAATGATGTAAAAGTTTCATTGACTTCTGCTAATGCGATATCTGCTGAAGATGGAACTATTGTACTTGGAGAAAACGAAGGTAATATCAGTTTATTGACTAGAACCACCGATAAGCATATAGTTGCATGTGGAATAACCAAAATTGTACCAACGCTCTATGATGCTGTTATGATTATGAAACTTCAAGAAAGAATTAATTACGTTCCATTGGCATATATAAATCTCATTTCAGGACCCTCTAATACTTCAGACATTCAAGGAAAAAGGGTTCATGGAATGTATGGAGCAAAAGAAGTAGTGGTGATTCTTGTTGACGATTGGCGGACTGGTGCTGCCAAGGAAAGTCTCGTCTATAAAGATTTTCTTAAGTGTTTATCGTGCAAAAGTTGTATATACACATGTGCGGCTTTTAGAGCTTTTGGAAATATTTACGGCTCCAAATATGGGCTTGGAGGGGCTGCAATCGTTAGAGACTATATTCATAACGGTATTGAAGCAGCTGTAAAAGATGGACTATTTTTGTGTACGAGCTGCGAAACTTGTGCGCATTGGTGTCCAGCAGGTGTTAATATTGGAGAGATCATTAAAAATCTAAAAAAAGAAGCTGCACAAAAAGGGTTATGTCCACCACCCTTGGAAGGCTATAAGGATAAAATTCTTAAAGAGAAAAACCCATTTAAATGAGTGTTAAAGAGAATGGATAAGTTTTGAAATTCTTTTTCTCTCTTCTTTTTTTTGGTGTTTAAATCTAACATCTGAATATTTAAGTCTTTATTAAATGAATAGATTAACGGCATTTCTCCATAACAAAAACTTGATTAATTTCGTTTTATTTTTATATACTAAGAATCGATATGTAAATGATTCGTTTAATTAGTTAGATTATAAAATTTACTCTTAAAAAGATGAATGATCAAACTCAAAAGAAATTTTCTACTCAACCATTACGAGGATTTGAAGATTTCTATCCTTCAAAACTAAGGGTGTTAAGGTGGATTCTTACCAAATTGAAGAAAACAGTTGAAACATATTGTTATGAAGAATATGAGGGCCCCAGCTTAGAACCTATTGAGATCTTTGCTGCAAAATCTTCTGATGAATTAGTATATGAACAATCCTTCTATGTAGAAAAAAAGGAAGGAGAAAAACTCATCCTTATCCCAGAAATCACCCCCACTTTGGCGAGAATGATTGCCAAAAGAGAACAAGAGTTTAAAAAACCAATAAGATGGTATTCTTGCCCACGGCTATATCGTTATGAGAGACCTCAAAGAGGACGGAAAAGAGAGTTTTATCAATTTAATATGGATATCTTGGGAGAAGATAGTTTATATGCCGAATTGGAAATTCTAGAGGCAATTGTGAAATTCTTAACTAGTTTTGGGGCAACAGAAAAACAATTTCAAATTTACTATAATAATAGAAGGTTCCTTGATTCATTGTGTGAAATTCTTTTAGGTTTAAAGAAAGATAAAATTTCTGATGTATATAATGTACTCGATAAGTCAGAAAAAATGGAAGAAGGAGAATTTGAGAAATTTGTAATTGACACTTTTCAAGATGAATTTGTTATTCAAGGAATATTCAAATTGCAAAATAATACATCTGTAGAAGAACTTTTAGATAAGTTTGAAGATGTACCAGAAGAACTCTACGAAACTACCGGTTATAAAGAGATCAATAAATTAGAGAACCTAATTGAAGAAACCAATATTCAAAAATATTGTTGTTTTTCCTCGAGTGTTGTTAGAGGACTTGATTATTACACTGGTACTGTCTTTGAAGTCTATGATACTGGTGAAAAAAACCGGAGAGCCATCTTCGGAGGAGGGCGTTATGATGATTTACTTTCATTATTCACAGATGAGAAGCTTTCAGGTATTGGTTTTGGCATGGGAGTGTTAATGTTAAAATTATTTTTGGAAACATATGATTTAATCCCTAGTCATATCTCAGAAAAAGATTACTCTGATACTGTTTATTTAGCATCCATCAATGAAAGTGTTTCAACTTATACTCTTAAAGTTGCTCAAAAAATAAGAGAACAAAATATAGCGTGTATGGTAGATTACAGATTTGAGAGTTTATCAAATCAACTTAGTAAGGCTAATGATTTAGGAATTGGAGTGTCAATCATTATCGGCCCGAGAGAAATGAAAAATAAACAAGTCACAGTTAAAGATATGATTACCGAGGAGCAAGAAACTATTGAATTGAAATATTTAATTAAGGAAATAGAGGATAAATTAAATAAATAGATGATTTATGGAGAAAGAAGAATTATTTGTCGGTAGATTAGCAAAAAAAATATTAGAAAAGAAAAGTGTAGTTTGCATGGGTTTGGACCCCCGAATGGAAAAAGAGGGGCAGATCCCACAATTTTTGATTGATAAGTATCAGAATCCTTCTACAATAATTTTTGAATTCAATAAAGCACTGATAAATAAGGTTAAAGACCTTATCCCTGTTATAAAACCACAAATCGCTTTTTATGAAAAATATGATGCATTAGATGCACTTAAAGAAACGATAAAATATGCCCATAAAAAAGGTCTTCTTGTAATACTTGATGCTAAAAGGAATGATATTGGGAGCACATCGGAGGCGTATGCTGATGCCATCTTTAAAGTTTATGGTGCTGATGCATGTACTTTAAATGCATATTTAGGATATGACTCCATAAAACCTTATTTAGAAAAATATCCTAAAAAAGGGTTATTTATTCTAGTTAAAACATCTAACCCCAGCAGTAAAGATTTCCAAGATCTTTTCAGCACAAGCGTAGAACAAGCTTCTAATACGCAAATTGCAATCCATGAGGAGAGATTTGATTTAGAGAGAAATTACATCAAGATGGCGAAATTGGTGGAAAAATGGAGTTCTAAATTAAAACGTTTTAAAGGATATCATAACTTGGGAGTGGTTGTTGGGGCTACATATCCCGAAGAATTGAAAGCTATTCGAGAAATTGCAGAAGGTTCTTTCATATTAATCCCTGGATATGGAGCTCAAGGAGGAACTGCGGAGGATGTCATATATGGATTTGATAAAAATAAGCTGGGTGCAATTATTAACTCGTCAAGAGGGATAATTTTTGCATATAAGAAGAGAAATTATAACCCTAATAAATTTGCAGAAGCAGCAAAAGAAGAAGTATTAGAGATGAATAAAAGAATTAATAACGTTTTAGGCATTTAAGGTGCTGTTTCTCATTTAAAAATTTGAGTTCATAATTGAGCAACTAAAAATCCTAAGAATATTCCATAAAGTACTGTGGGGATTACAATCATAATAAACACCACTATTGCCCTCCCAAATCCGGTCTTATGAAGTATATTTATAACATTTATTTCTATAAACAGTGCTAATACGCCGAAAATTACGATATTAGAGATAGGAGGGACTAATCCTAAGGCGATTATTAATATCAGGGGAGATATAACAATAAAAATAGTTAAAATTTGTATAAGAAAACTAGCGATAACCCATTTAAATTGAGTCCGAGCATCTGCCTTTACCATCGCCAAACCCAGTTTCATCATTATTAAATCAGTCAAAACCATACCAACTATAATAGCTCCTACTATAAAATAAAAAACAGTAACTGGAACCCTAAATTGAAAGAGAAATAATAGCATAAGAAAATCACGGATTTTATTTTTTTTTTAAAATTATTAACCTTAATTTGATTAATTCATTAACCTATTAAACATAAAACAAGTTTTAGATTTAAATTTATTTTTATGTGATAATTTGAATTAAAAATTAAAAGAAAGGAATAAAAAAAAAAGAATTTAAGGAGGAAAGAAATAAAGTTTAAAGGATTGATTTGCAATGGCAGATACTGAAGATAAAGAAGATATTCGGATATTCGTTGCCGTCTGTGAATGAGGTATTAATATTGCTGCTGTAATCGATTGCGAAGCATTAGCGAAATTTTCCAGAACTCTACCGAATGTTGTAGATGCCGCTCAGTATATATCTTTATGTACGGAGCCGGGGGCAGAGTTTATTAAAGAAAAAATGGAAGAGACTAATGCGAATAGATTAGTTGTCGCATCTTGTACTCCAAAGACTCACGAACCAGTATTTGAAAGTGTCTTGGAATCAATGGACATGGATCCTTCTTATTTAGAGTTCGTTAATATAAGAGAACATGCGAGTTTTGTTCATCGTCAAAATCCTCAAGGAGCGCAAAAAGTCGCTGAAGATCAAGTTAGAGCTGGAGTTGCCCGCGCTGCGCTATTAGATAAAATTGAAATAAAGGAAGTTGATATTGAAAAGAAAGCGCTAATCATTGGAGGCGGAGTTGCTGGATTAACTGCTGCTATTGATTTGGCAGAACAAGATTATGAGGTACACCTCGTAGAAAAAAGTCCTACGATTGGGGGAAAGATGGCTATGCTTGATAGAACCTTCCCCACTGACGATTGTTCCATCTGAATCTTGGGTCCAGTAATGTTGGAAGCCGCAAGAACAAACGATCTTAATCTTTACACATATAGTGAAGTCGAAGCTGTTGATGGGTTTGTTGGAAACTACAACGTCAAAATTAGAAAAAAAGCAAGATATGTAAACGACGATTGTAATGGCTGCGGATCATGCGTTGACGTTTGCCCAGCCTATGGATACAATGAATTTAACGAGGGGATGGATCCCAGAAAGGCAATATACATTTCTTTTGCTCAAGCAGTTCCCTCCATGGCTCAGATTGATATGGATAGATGTATTAAATGTGGGTTATGTCAAGGAGCATGTGAATTGGATGCTATCAATTTCGATCAAGAAGATGAAATCGTTGATCTAAAAGTTGGCTCAATTATCGTCGCAACTGGTTGGGACGAGTATGAACCAGAGGATGGGTATCTTGGATATAATGAATATTCAAATGTAATAACCCAAATGAAACTTGAAAGAATGTTAGCACCAAATGGACCGACTGTGGGACATTTAGTCAGACCTTCTGACGGAAAACGACCAAAAAAGATCTTGTTCATACAATGTGTTGGCTCAAGAGATTTGACACGGAACAATTACTGCAGTTCTGGAGTATGTTGCATGATAGCTATAAAGAATTCGAAACTAATCAAACAACATTATCCTGATTCAGAAATAACTGTCGCTTATATGGACATTCGAGCTGCTGGAAAGGATTATGAACAATACTTCACGCAATCCCGCGAAGAAGGAATCAAATATGTTAGAACAAACATTTCCAGAATAAAAGAAGACCCAGAGACCCATAATCTAAAGGTTCTGATGCAGAATACATTAAGAGATTCCCTCGGATTAAAAGAGCATGAATTTGATATGATTGTGCTTTCGGCTGCTATGGTACCTCCAAATGATAGTAAAAGGCTTAAAGATATTTTAAAGCTTGAAACGAGTCAAGATGGATTCTTCAAAGAATTTCATTCAAGATTGAATCCAATTGATACGAAAATTCCAGGAGTTGTGCTGGCAGGTGTTTCACAAGGACCGAAATCAATCGCAGAATCTATCTCCCAAGGGAGAGGCGCAGCGTCTTCACTTTCAAGGATGATGAGTAAAGATAAGTTCA
Organism: uncultured archaeon; assembly: GCA_964653985.1. GTDB lineage: Archaea > Asgardarchaeota > Lokiarchaeia > Sigyniarchaeales > SOKP01 > CAZZIC01. The sequence goes on from CAZZIC010000011.1 coordinate 24,111, forward strand.
GAATTTCCCTAATCAGAGCAAAAGTTGATAAAGAAGAATGTGCAAACTGCGGATTATGTGAATTGAACTGATTTTATGGAGCAATTTCCTTAGTAGAAGATGGTGCTGAAGTAGATGAGATATTATGTCGAGGTTGCGGTACGTGCCTCGCCAACTGTCCTTCTGAGGCGATAACGCTTAGATATTACAAGGAACATCAATATGAAAAGCAAATAGATGCATTATTAGAGGAATTATAAAGAGGTGTAAATTGTGGCAGCTAAAACGGATGTTAAAATTTTGGCATTCTTATGTTGGAAATGAGGATATGGAGCAGGAGATATGGCTGGAACGATAAGAGCAGAATATCCCGCTACGATACGACCAATCAGAATTAATTGTACTGGACGAGTCACACCAAATTTAATCATGCGAGCCATCGGAAAAGGAGCTGATGGTGTTATCCTTTCAGGATGATACCCGGGCGAATGTGATTATGAAACGGGTAATCTCGTAGCAAAAAAGAATGTAGAATATGTTAAGCACATATTAGAAACTACAGGAGTTTCTCCGGAACGCGTTCAAATGTTTTATTGTAGCGCGGCAGAAGGACAGAGATTTCAAGAAGAGGTGACCAGAATTTCCGAAAAAATCGAAAAATTAGGTTCAAATCCCCTTAAAGAAAAGCCAGATTCTGAGAAGGAATCTAAAGCTTCTAGTAAGGGGAAAAAGAAAAAAGCCGAATAGAATGACTCTTACGAAAAAATATTAGTCGTAAGAAGACTGAGCTTATGCGAGCTAATTTCGGTATGTTATTATTATTTTCTCTCTTTTTTTATTACATATTCTTTAAGTCATTCTTTAATATGAGACATATCATTTTTCATTTCTAAATCAACTTAATTTAAATTATAAGGATAATTTAGAATAATGTGATAAAACATGGGAAGTGATGCTAGAGAGACGGCTGAGCAAACACTGGAAAAAGCATTCCAGTTATATGAAGCAAACCAATTTAAAAAAGCGGGAAAATATTTTAATCGAGCAGGAGAAAGATATTTTGAATTAGGGAGAGAGGATTATAGAACTGTAATCAAATGTTATTTTAATGCCGCAAAGGCATATAATCAAGATGAAAGATTTGAAGATGTATTAGAAAATTTAAAAATGGCCGGAGATATAGCACTCTATTTATATGATTTTGAAGAGGCAAATAAATACTTCAAAAATTCACTTGAGTATGTCTCTCAGCTGAGAAAACAAAAATATCAAAACCATTATTATGTTTTATTTGCCACCTTATCGTATTTATGTTCTTTCGTGCAAGATAAAAGAGAAAAGGGGCTTATTGTATTAAAGAAAGTGAAACCAAAGGTCGAGGACCAATATTTCAAGGAAAGCCCTTTAATTCATTTAGTTACGGATTTAACTGTAGGGTTGCGAGATCAACAAATCCAATATATTGAAAAGATAAAGGAAGATTTTGAAACCTATGAACTTAATCCTATTGAGCGCAAACTTGCTAAATTTGCAAGTTTTTTGAGTGAAGCTATACTTTTACTTAAACCGAAATCATCGATTGACAAAAATGAATATACTACGAGAGAATTGATTGATTTTCATTTTACACTAGATTTAGAGGTTTTAGAAAATATTACTCATGATAAGTTCTATCAGTATGAACCGAAAAAATTTTTGATAAAAAATATACACGTCGATCTTTCTGATAATTTAGCAATCACAGGAAAACCAGAAATACCGAATGAATTTAAATTAGGAGAAAAAGTTAAATTTGAATATGTTTTGAAACCTCATTTTCAATTAGATGAGCCATTTATTGGGCCAGTTAACCTAAATTGTGAACTTGATGACATATTTATGCTCACCATAATAAATGAGGAACAATTAAAACCTCTCATCTTATCTCCACCTCCAAGTTTGGAAATAAGTGTGGAAAACCTAAAACCACCTTTAATTGGAAAGACGTTTCCATATGAGATATTAATTGAAAATAATAGTGAAGGAGAAGCCTTGGATTTAACCATTGAAGCGGAATTTCCAGATGAACTTAAGGTAATTCGAGGTACAGTGAAGAAACAGTTATACGCTCTAAAACCCAATGATAGTTTAAATTGGGAAATAAGTTTGAAACCCCAAGAAGCAGGTGATTTTATCGTTAAGATTCACTCCAAATTTGAGGACCCTGATGGGAACGTTATAGAAAATATTGATGAATTTCCATTTTCTATAAAGTTATAACATAAAATAGATCAAAAATAATTTTCAATATTCAATGATTGCTATTAGTTATCTCTATTCGGGGTTTATTTCAAATACTATTTTTATGTTTTTTTCCTTATCGAAAGCAGCTTCAAAAGCATTTTGACCCTCCTCTAATTGAAAGATTCTGCTAATAAATTTTTCAGTGGGGATCTCGTTTCGAGTTAACATTTCGACAGCCTCTGTAAAATCCCTTCTTATATACATCAAGGAGCCAAGGAGTTCGAGTTCCCTATCTTGTACGTAAGCCATTTTTAACTTTGTTTCTTCTCCAAACACCCCAACAACAATAATCTTCCCTCCTTTACGTACAATTTCTATAGCATCTTTTATTGTTCTCTCGATTCCGACACATTCAAAAACAACATCAATCCCTTCATATGGGGCAATCTCTTTTATTTTTTCTTTAATATTTATTTCATTTGCTTTTAGTAGTTTGGTTGCTCCTAATTCTTTGGCTAGATCTAATCTTTCTGAGATAGGATCAATAACTATTATGTTTTTTGCTCCAGTTTTTATCGTATTTACAAGAATAGAAAGACCAATCATTCCAGCACCTATTATTAAAACATTTTTATTTAAGAGAATATCTGCTCTTTTCACAGCATGTATTCCAACAGCCAAAGGTTCTGAAAGTGTGGCATCTCTTAAAGTAAGATTTTTTGGAATTGGAATCACTTTTTCCGCTGGGACGACTATATAATCAGCCATGGCACCATCCCCTTGACAACCCATCACTCTTAAATTTTCACATATATTATATCTTCCAATTTTACAATTGTAGCATGTATTGTCAACAAGGCTGGGTTCAACAGTAACTCTCTGGTCTTTTTCAAAGTTTCCAATGTTATTACCAAGTACCTCAATCTTTGCGGAAAATTCATGCCCAGTAGTGGCGGGTAATGAAATAAAAGGATGTTCTCCTTTAAATGCATGGAGATCAGAACCGCAGATTCCACAATAGGCTACTTTTAATAGAATTTCTCCAGAACCTGGACTTGGGATTTCCACTTCTTCAATTGATACAGTTTTAGGTTTTCTGATGACTAACCTTCTCATTTTAACCATGATAAATAATTAAATCATTATCTAAAAAGATTGAAATTAAAAAATATAAATAATTTCTAAGTTGATTGCGAAAGTTGTAAAATAAGTCAGAAAAGGAAGAAATTCCCTAATAGTACAATTCAAAAGAATAAGTGATTAAATGATTAAGGGATCTTTTGGATTGTAGGTTACTTGTTCGCATTTGTCCTTCCCGATGATGATATCATCCTCAAGTCTGATCCCAAATTCCCCCTGCCAATAAAAACCAGGTTCATTAGAATAAACCATATTTTCCTTAAGAGTATAGTTATCGGAGACAGACCAACTTATCCGAGCGCCTACATCATGAGGTTGAAATCCTAAGGCATGTCCTAAGCCATGAAAGAAAAGTTTTTCATGATCATACCCAATTTCCCCTAAAACCTTACGACACTCATTAGCAGGAACGTTATTAATAGTTCCATCTGTGTAATATTTGTTAGCAACTTTTTTCGAATCATAAAGAGCTTTATAAGCCTTCTGAAACCTTTTGCTGGGCTCTCCTTTCACCCAATAAGTCCATGTAATATCAGAACACATCTCATCTATTTTCATTCCGGAATCAATAAGTAGAACTCCGGGTTCTATCTTTTTATCACTTGCATTATGATGCGGATCAGCGGAATGTTCATTGGTTGCTACTATCGTATTAAACGCAACTTCGCCTTGTTTCATATATTCATATTCTAACTTAGCTTTTACTTCCTTTTCTGTCATGCCGACTTTCACCCAATCAGGAACCGTTTCTAATATCTCGAGTGTTGCCTTACATACATTTCTAAGATCCTTTAAATTTTCAGAAGATTTTACACTTCTCAGTTCATAAATCAAGGGAGAAGCGGAAATAAATGTGGAGTCAGGAACCAAATCTTTAAGAGTAAAATATTCCCCTAATGTAATGTAATCAGCATATGCAGTAGTATTTGTTTTAAGGATATTTTCACCATAGTCTAATGCTATAGTCTTTTTAGAGAGTATTGGAGTTAATTTCTCAGCTATTTCCTCTGCTTTGGCATAAGAATCAACTTTTGCATCAATTCCTTTTTCTTTTAATGATTTTTTTATCATTGGAGCTTCCATTTGAGTCGCTAGGATATAATGATCTCCAGAAGCATTTATAAAAACGTAATGCCTTGCGTGTGATTCGACTCCCAGCATGAAACTAGAATGAATATCATTATCTTCATTACATGCAATTAACCAACCATCTGCATTGATATTTTGAAGAACTTGCTGAGCTTTTTCAAATTTATTCATAATTTTTAAAATAATGTGAGAATAATTTAATTTTTGGATTACGACCTAAATTAGGGAATCAAATTATAAATTGGTTATTAAATATATTATTTATGTTATTTATATTATTAAGAACAAAATTGTTAAAAATTAAGATGTTAAATAAAAATGAGACTTAAAGTAAGAAAAATTAATTTTGAGACTGGTAATACTCGAGATGTATTATTGAATAAAAAGGATGCTGCCAAATTAGGGCAAAAACCTGGAGAACGAATTATTATAAAAGATCCTGATGTTAGTTCTCCCGAAAAAAAATACTGGGTTGCAATTGTACAAGTGACTAATTCAGATTCAATATTAGCACCAGGAGAGATTGGAATATTGGCAGATAATCCTGCACTTATAAATAATCTTGCTGAGGATAAAGAACTTTCTGTTAAACCAGCTGAACCCCCGGATTCCTATAAATTTATTAGAAAAAAAATCGAAGGGAAGAAATTAAATGGGGAAGAAATTAACAAGATAATATCAGACGCTGTGTCCGGATTATTATCGAGAATAGAGATTGCCTCATTCATTACTGGAGTTTCGATAAATGATTTAGATAACGATGAAATTACCGCATTAACAATGGCTGAAGCAAGATCTGGTGAGATTTTTGATTTTGGACCTAATGTGTATGATAAACACAGTACATTTATAGCATTTTCTGCTATTTAGCTGAATGGTGGGGTTCCAGGAAATAAAGTTTCACTTATCATCGTTCCAATCGTTGCTTCGGCAGGATTGATGATCCCCAAAACATCTACGAGAGCAATTACCTCACCTTCTGGAACTGCGGATTCAATGGAGGTATTAGCTCCAGTCAAATTTAACTCAAGAGAGTTAAAAGAAATTATTTCTATAGAAAATGCGTGTATAGCTTGGGGAGGGGCTTTAGATATAGCTCCTGCGGATAATGTGCTAATAGAAGTGGAACGTCCTCTTCATTTTGATCCCTTCGGTTTAATGATTCCATCTATTTTAGCTAAGAAGCTTGCAATGGGCGTAAAAAAGTTAGTCCTTGATATTCCTGTTGGCCCAGGTACGAAATTTCCGACCCCTGAAGATGGAGACAAATTCGCACACATTTTTAAAGAAATTGGAAGAAATGTAGGGGTTGAAGCGGAATGTGCTTTAACCTTAGCTCACCAACCAATAGGTCACGCAATTGGACCCGCGATAGAGGCAAAAGAAGCATTGACCTTGTTGAAAGATTATTCGGTGGGACCAAACTCGTTAATCGAAAAATCGACCTCATTAGCAGGTATTTTATTAGAAATGGGAGGAAAGGCACAAAAAGGAAGAGGTCAAGATCTCGCAAAAAATATTTTAAGATCTGGAGAAGCTTACGAGAAAATGAAAAGTATTATTGAAGCTCAAGGCGGGAATCCGGATTTAACTCCAGATGAAATTGAACTTGGTCCGTATTCAAAAGATTTTCACTCAACTAAATCGGGGCACATTACAGAGGTTAACAATGCCATTATAAACCATATCGCAAAAACAGCAGGTTGCCCTTTTTCCAAAACTTCTGGTGTAGAAATCTTTAAAAAGCAAGGAGCTAAGATTGAAGAGGGAGAACTAATATTCAGAATTTATTCCAATTCAAAAAGTAAACTTCAAAAGGCAGAAAAAATCTACAACTCCATGGGCTCACCGATCATCCTTGGAGGTATGATGATAAAAAGAATATAGGCAAATTTTAAAGCCTCTTGGAAAATGACATTACTCCCTCTAAATATTTATCAAGATTTTAAAGAAAATAGGTTAAACAAATCCTCTGCTCTCCAGCTCTTAACATCAATTATAGAACACGATAATGATATATCAAAACGGAAGAAGTCATTAGAAATAATCAGGAAAATAGCGTATAGAAGCCCTAAAAGCTTTCATTTATTAGAAAACCTCATAATCTCTGATAAGAACGTTAAGATACGAATACTTGCCTTAGATACGATTATTGAATTATTTCAAAATGAAGCTGTAAGGCCATTAAAATTTGCCTTAGAAAATGAGGAGAAATTAAAGTTTTTAATACCTTTAATAAAGAATATCGGAAAAATTAAAACAAAAGATGCTCGTTCCGTTTTGGTAAATAAAATTAACGATATTACCCAAAATCGATATCTATACAATCTAAAAGATATTGAAATAGGGAAAAATTTTGAGGAGTATTCAAATCAAGAACTTGCTTCTTTACTTATCAATTATTACGTATTATCTATTTTGAAGGTAAAATTTGGGTATTTTAAATTTGAACCGGATGAGGAAGGAATTATCTCAAAACTTGATTTGTCTAATATTGACAACCAGGGAATTTTTCTCAATAAACTGAAGAATTCTTTACCCGATATCTTCGCATTATCCTCTTTAAAAGAATTAAATTTAAGTAATAACAATATCATAAAAATCCCATTTGATATTGGAAAAACAGATTCTCTTGAAAAACTAGATTTAAGTTTCAATAAAATTATCGAAATTCCAGCATCGATAAAAAGCTTAGAAAACTTAAAAGTTATAAATCTTAAATCGAATCAATTGAAAAGTCTTCCCGATTCGATAGATGATCTTAAAAGTTTAACCCAATTAATTCTTAGAGATAACAAAATTGGTGAAATTTCGGAATCTTTGGGGAGACTTCAGTCACTTAAAGTTTTAGATCTTTATCAAAATAAGCTTTTTTCACTTCCTAGATCTTTTGAACAACTAAGGAATTTACAGATATTAGAGCTAGGCAATAATAATTTTAAAGAGATTAAAATTAATTTCGGCAATTTTAAATATTTGAAAAAGTTAGGTCTTGAACGAAATAATTTAGATTCCATACCCGAAGGTATCAATTCACTCTTTAATTTAAAAGAGCTTCATTTATATGGAAATCATATATCCAATATCCCTCATTTCCTTTCAAATCTAAAAAGCTTAGAAATCTTAAACTTGCGAGACAATAACATTACTACTATACCAGAAAATATTACTTTATTAGACTCACTAAAAGTTTTAAATCTTAGTTGGAATAAAATTGAATCATTGCCTGTTTGGATTGGTTCTCTGCAATCTCTTGAAGGATTAAATCTATGGGGAAACAATATAACGAAAGTACCCTTTTCACTATCAAATTTAGAGAATCTTAGAGTACTCTATCTAAATAATAATTCGATAAAACAACTCCCGGATTTTCTGAAAAAATTAGAGAAGAAAGGAGTAAAAATCACCTTTTAATTTAAGTTATTTAGCCTTGGAATTTTTTATTTTAAAAATATAAATTTTTTATGTAAAAAAAATATAAATTTAATAACAAAATGGAAGATAGCCCACACGAGATTTTTCAGAAATTCAAGAAAGATTCACTGAATAAATCTTCTGTTATAAGTCGTATAAAATCGGTCATTGAAAATTCACACGACGTAAAGGAACGCATTAATGGGCTAAAAATATTAGAAGAACTACATGTAAATAAAGAACATATCTTTTCCTTATTGGAAAATTTATTAATATCTGATACAGATGAAAAAATAAGAAAACAAGCAGTGAGTGTAATAAAAGAGATTTTCTTAGAGAGATCAATCAATCCCATTAAGTTCGCGTTGGAACATGAACGAAATCTTGAAACACTTATATTAATGTACAAGACTTTAGCTGAAATTAATAATAAGGAAGCTAAGAAAATTCTGATTAATGAAATCTATCAAATTGAAAACTCTAACTTTGTTGAGTCTCTAAAAGGATTAAAAGAGACCGATAAAATAGCAAATCTCAGTATCAAACATCTTGCAGATATAATAATAAATTACAAGATCGTAGAGAAATTTGATAAAAAGTATGATAAAATTGATTTTGAGCTGGAACGAGGGTTTGTGACCTCCTTGGATTTATCTGATGTAGGAAATCATGTTTTTAAATCAAATTTATTGAAAAATCTTCCGAATTATATTGAAAATCTTAAAGAGTTAAAAAACTTAGATCTGAAATTTAATCGTATTAGGAAACTCCCTCCCTCAATTGGGTCATTAAAAAACCTAGAGGAATTAGATATTAGCTATAATAGGCTTAAAACGATTCCAGAAGCTATAAAGACTCTTTACTCTCTAAAGAAAATTAATTTAATGAATAACGAGTTAGCGGGTTTACCAAAATCGTTTGAAAATTTAAAGAACTTGGAAACCCTAAATATAAAAGGAAATAAACTAAAAGAAGTCCATTTTTCAATAAAACTCTTGGAAAATTTAAGAGAATTAAATTTAAGCGGTAATAATATTGAAAGTCTTTCCAAAGGATTTGAAAAATTAAAACTGTTAAAAAAGTTAGATTTAAGCTCAAATAATATATCACAATTACCACAGGATTTTAAAAAATTACACTCTTTAGAAACATTAGATTTAGGAGCAAATAATTTAGAAAGAATACCCAATTGGATAGGGGAGATGAAAGCTTTAAAGAATTTATGTCTCTATGATAATGGTTTGATTGAGATCCCATCATCAATTGGAAAATTAACCTCCTTAGAAATTCTTAATCTTCGAAATAATGACTTAACTTCTCTCCCTAACTCACTTAAAAGTCTATCATCTCTTAGAAAATTAAATTTAAATTGGAATGATCTAGAGGAATTACCCAAATGGATTGGTTCTATGCAATCTCTAGAGATACTAATTCTCTGGGGAAATAAACTTAGAGAAATACCAGAAAACATAAAAAACATAGCGTCATTGAAGATTTTAGATTTAAATTTTAATAATATAAAAGAATTACCAAGTAGCTTAAAAAGTTTAGAGAAGCAAGGAGTAATTATCTATCGTTAATTAAGTAACGCTAACATGTATCTAAACCTAAACAATTTAGAATCCAATGAAAATGAATTTAAAAAAGATTTTTGAGGACTATAGGGAACATAAAATAACTGAATCATATTTTATAGAAGCTTTATCGACCATAGTAGACAATTCTCATGATCTCAAACTTAGAAGAAGAATCCTAAAATTTCTTGGAAAATCTGATTTGAAAAGTAACAAACTATTTGAACTCTTAGAATCTCTCTTGATTTCAGATGAGGATGAGGTTTTGAGGAATATTACGGTCTTGATTCTAAGAAATAAATTTTTGGAAAAATCTTACAAACCAATGAAATTTTCAATAAAACATGAAGAATCTCCCCTATGTTTGAAAACAATTTATGAGACCTTACTTGAATATATCGATCATCTCCCTTATAGTAAGTCGCTTGATACCAGAGCATTTTTACTTCAAGAAGTAATGGATATAAAGATAAAAGAATTTAAAATCGGTTTTGAAAGGCTATTAGAGTTGGAAACTCAAGATAATATATCAATAAATGAGCTTAAAGCAATTTTAAATAATTATTATACCTATTTATATCTGAAAAAAGTATTTTGGCGTATTAAAATAGAGATAAATGAGTGCAGAGTTACCAAAGTAGATTTTCTTTTTAAAAGTATTAAAGAAGTACCAGAGGCATTAAAGAACCTTAAAGATTTGGAGCATTTAATATTAAGATATAATAAACTCACTATTTTACCTGAATGGATTGCTTCATTTAATTCTCTGAGGATTCTCAATGCGAATGTGAATAATCTAATTTACATTCCTAAATCATTAGGCGAATTAAAAGAGTTAAAGGAGCTTTCTTTATGGAAGAACCAATTGAAAGAACTACCCGAATCTTTAGGAAATATAAAATCTTTAGAAAATCTTAATTTGAGATTGAATTACATAAAAGATATACCGCAATCAATAGGGAATTTATATAATCTTTTAGAGTTAAACTTACACGACAATAAGTTACAATTTTTACCGAAAAGCATAGGAACTTGTAGATCTTTAAAAAAACTAAATCTAAGTTGGAATTCTTTAAAGAATTTACCGGATGAAATAGGTTCTTTGGAAAACCTGGAAATTCTAGATTTAGCTAAAAACAATCTTGTACAAATTCCAAAAACTATAAAAAATTTAAAGAACCTCAAAGTCCTAAATATTAGCGAAAATGAATTAACCAATTTTCCGAAAGAGATATCATTTTTACCCTCATTAGAATATTTTAATATTTCACGGAATAAACTTACTCATATTCCCAAGTCAGTTATAAATCTTGAATCATTAAAAGAGTTTTATATTGGAGAAAATGAATTTGATGAGTTAGATGGGACCATTAAATCTCTAAGAAAAAGAGGGGTAAAGGTATATATTTAATTCATTCTAAAAAAACTCTATTGAGTTTTATATAATGTTTTAATCTCCGCAACTGTAGTGATATCTTTGGGAGATTTATCTCTTCTAATTCTCTGAAATACCGGAAATCTCATGGAATAACCTAACGAAACAAATTTTTCGCTCCTTGTTATTTCGTCTCCGATGATCTCGATTACAATTTTAGGTTGGAACCAAACATCTGGTTTATCCTCACATATCACGTTGTTCGGTTTTGTGTTCATTCTATATTGTTCCATCTCATTCATTAGACTTTCTACAACCTCATCTGTCCATCCCGAGGCTATTCTTGTAAAAGCTTTAAATTCATCGGTTTCTTCGTCATAAACAGCACCAATATAGGTTCCCCATACACCGCTCCTTCTTCCTCGTCCGAAAAATGCTCCAACTAATACTACATCAACAGTATCTTTTAATTTTCCTCCAATCAATCCTTTCAATTTAATCCATAAAAATCCTCTATTTCCGGGTTGATAGATGGAATCATCCTTAATAGATTTGGCGATTATCCCTTCTGTTCCTTCCTTTCTTGCTTCTTTAAAGAAATCTACTAATTCTTCAGTAGTATTAAGAGTTGAAGATTTTACTAACCTTATCTCCTCATCTTGCTTTACAATTTCTTCAAGGTTCCCTCTCCTTTTTGGAAGAATTTTTTCAATAAAGGATTCCTCATTTAATTCTAGTAAGTCAAATAAAAACAGAGTAACAGGTACTTCCTTTCTCATTTCTTCGATATCGTACTTTCGTCTTCTTTTGCTTAAAACTTGAAAAGGTAACATCTTTTCATGAAATGTATCCATTGCCACAACTTCCCCTTCAAGAATAGCCTTATCGGCAGTGATATTATCTCTAATTTTAAGACAAACATCCGGATATTGTTCAGAGATTTCTAATAATCTTCTTGAAAATAAGAGAACTTCATTACCCTTTTTATGAATTTGAAGTCTCTCCCCATCAAGTTTATATTCTGCGGTAAACGGAGTACCTAACTTATCAATTATTTCATTATAGGGTACCCTGGACGCTAACATCATTCTAATTGGAGTCCCATGCGAAATCTGAATATTGTTTACCATTTCCAAACCTTCCTTAGCAAGTATCATAGCAATATCCCCTAAATCGGGATGTAAATTATAGGCTTGTTCAATCTTATCTCTATTTTCTTTTTTTCCCGTAAAACCTAAAGCTAATCCGTCTAATATTGTCTGAGTGGAGGCACCTACTCTTAAAGTAGAAGTGATAATTCTTAAAAGATACTTTGTCTCAAGAGGAGAAATTTTTTGCATTAACCCTCGTAAAATTCCAAGTTTTCCTTGCCAAGCCTCTTTTTTATGAGATCCACTCCCTTCAGTTGCTGCGATCTTTTTCAATTCCGCATATAAGTCAGATATTTCTAAAGATTTTGATTTTTTTTGAGCGGAAGATCCAAAATCCATAAGAGACTTTTGCTTTTTATTGTTTGATAATATAATTTCAGCAGCAAGACCAATATCCCCCTTTTTGATTAGTAGATCTTGAACTTTCTCTTTGGAAACTCCAGAATGGAGGGAAAGTGCTTCAACAATCATTTTTTCTGCTATACCCATTTTCGTTGATTGTTTTATATTCGATTCTAGATGCCCTTGAAGCAAATATAATATTTTATCTAAGTCTCCATAGCTTTTTTCTTTCTTTATGTTTAGAAAAAAGTCGGATAGTATATCAATCATTTCCAGTCTTTTCGATGTGCTTTCTAAATCTGAAAATAATTGGGCTAATTTCGCAAATTTCATGATGATATTTCTTCAATCTATAATTACTTGAATCTTTTGTTTAAAAGATCTATAATTAAGAATAGACTAAAAAGATATTAAATTAAATGAAATTTAAGAAAATTATAAATTTAGAATCGATCTATTTAAAAAATTCCCGCAGATAAATGAAAAAAAGGAAGAAAATTATTATTTTAATAATTTTGAAAGTTCAATAAATTTTTTCTGTATCTCTGTTTTAACCTTAGTTGATATTCCTGAAAAACTGTTTTGAGAGAATTTGAGTTTTGCTGTTGATTTATCAATTTCAAACGTACAAATTGGCCCTTCCATCATTTCTATAGCGTAAGTACCATCATCTTTTTTGCTTACCCAAATATCATTGTAATGATCTAAAATAGCTTTTAAGACAAATCCGATTCTTGCTTCAATTATAAGAGTTTTATCGGCATCTATTTCTTCAGAAACTTCTTGTGCAGAACTTAATTTCACTTTTACCTTCGGTTGTTGCTCCTCAGGCTTTGGTTTCGGTTTCGGTTCCGTTTTTGGAGTTGAGCTTGTCGTCTTAGCTGTTGTAGATGTTGAAGGCGTAGGTTTAGGTTTAGGTTTGGGTTTGGATTTTGGCTTAGCAGTTACTTTCTTTGAAATTTTACCTTCTGCTTCGTCGATATCGAAAGTTACGATAAAATCGCCAACTTCTTTTACTTGTTTTTCCAAAACCTCTTCCATATCTTCATATATCTCGCTTACTTCTGGTACTTTCCCTACCTTTCTCGCATCAATTTCTTGGATAGTTTTAATATCTCTACCGATTATACTCTTTCCAACCGTATATCCATGCCCTTTTAAGGATTGTGCTTGTCTTAATGCCGTCCTTCTTTGAACTAATCCTTGTTGTTGGCCATGCCATAAATATAATGATAAGGTGGATTCATCTAAAATAATAATTGAGCGATCGGGTTGAAGTTGGTCCTTACCCCATTTAATCGGTTCGGCAACCCCACCTTCTAAAATATTGAACATTAGTGCGTAATCCATTGTATTTACTGACCTAGTATTTTTAGTAATTAATTTTGATAGCTTTTATTAAAAATAATATAGAATTAATCTTATTAAAATATAATAGTAAAAGATAGGTTTTTAATGAGAAATTGAAAATATATAAAACTATTGTAAATTCCAAAATCACCGAATTAACTCCTTCAAAAAATGTACTAAAATACTCAAAAAATGTTGATTTTATCTGAAGAAGGGAAGATTTGTTTCGACATTATTATATAGAAAAGCTTATTTTTTATTCTCTCTTAAAATTATTTAAGTTTAAATTCACGGGAGTTGGTAAAAATACCAAATTTATTTTCAAAAGATACAATGGATTGTAAAGAATGTGGATATAATCTAGTTAAACCCTATCCAAAGGATTCTTTATGTCCTCGTTGTAACAATTTCTTACCAAATGTCTTTCGCTATTTTAAAGAACAAGAAAATTCCCTCAAAGCAAAAGAATTCAGCTCTAAAGAAGTCGATATAAATTCTAAATTTAAGGGGAAGGTTAGAGTTAAAAAGAAAGTAAAAAATGTCGCATTTAAGGACGATAGAGTAGAATTTAAAAACGGAGAGTATATTAAGTTTATAGGAGTAACATCCGTTGAAAGAACCCCTTTATACCATAATAATAAAGATTATGTCTATTTGTTAGAGTTAACTAACAATTTGGATTTCATTGCTACTAGTATTTTAGGTGGTGAATTAGATAAGATGTTGCTAATCTCTCAAGAATCCATGACTGAAGAGAAGTGTCAGTTTTACCAGAGAGAGGATATCATATATGTAGTTTATGGGGAATTTCCTGATAAAAAAGGCAAATGGATCTTAGAACAAATGGCAAACCATTATTCACAGTTAGTTGAGGAAAAAGATGTAGATAATTTAGAGAAATTCGAAAAATATCAAATAAATAATAAATTTGAAGGAATGGTTAATTTCATTTTAAAGGAATATGCTGGCTTACAGAAAGTCTTTTCAGACCAAGATATACCTTATGTTGAGGATGAGCTTAGATTAGATTATATAGGAATTTCATCTAGATCAATAGGGGTTATATCATTATTGTTGGAGGAAGAATGTCTTGAGTTAGACCTCCCTGGAGAATTTGATGACCCCGCAGAAGAATTAGAGATGAAAGAATCACAATTAACCGCAAAAATCGAAGCATTAGCAGCAAATACCTTAGGAAATACCAGAGCAATGCCAAGATGGATTGCAGTAAAACTTGGGTTCCAACGATATCGCTTTATAACCTTCCAGCAATATCCAAATGATTTCTTTTTAAATCTCCTTACAGAAGGCAACCTTGAAAAACTGCCTAAAATTGAAAGGATATTAGAGCCTTATATTTCCCATGCTACGGATGAACCCTTTGCGGGAAATCTAAAACCTTTCAATCGATTAAGGAAGACATTGATGAACAAATTTGAAGATAATCGAGTTTTTAAATAGATCCAAAAATAGAAAAAAAATTATTTTTTATTCTTAAATCTCTCCTCGTTATTTCTAATTCATAGTTTAGCGTAGCAAAATTAATAATTAAAATTTCGTTTCCAAGAAGGGAAACTAAAAATAACCTTTATGATTAATCATCTTATAAAAATTGGATTTTTCTTGGTGAAACGTTATTTTAAGAATAATTAGGGATAATGATAAGGAACTTGAATTAGGAAACGGCATCATTTCTTTTAAATTTCATAAAAAAGGGGAATTCAAGGGTAAATTTGATCTGCAATTTAGACCTCTAAATGATACAACTATACAATTAAAAAATTGCTACTCGTGTATCAATTTCTATAAGGAAAATTCAGATAAAATCTATGCATTTGATTCCATGAATTTTAGATTTGAAAGCCATTTAGAAACGATTGATGATGTCTTTGGAGCGGGATTTAAGGTAACGCTGGTTCCAGTTAATCTATCTGATTATAATATTAGTTTTTCAATACAATTTAAAATATATGACAACAGAGATTTTTTATTAACAAAAATAATAAATATTCAAGATACAAATCAGCGATCCCTTAAGGTTCACAGCATATCTCCATTAACCATAAAGGAAGAATTTATTTGGTTAAATAGTTTAGATATTCCTACAAATTTGAGAAAAATAACTTGGTTTAAGAATGGATGGCAGAGTTGGAGTCCTTGTAAGGTTTTCTTTGGAGATGAATCCGATCGGAAGGGTCCGCCTCTAAGGATTTT
>CAZZIC010000011.1:40061-46696 GCA_964653985.1 uncultured archaeon
GTCTTCCGAGGAGCTATTTATTGGAGTTAAGGCAGAAGGAAAGAGTTATTTTAGCCTTTTAGAATATGCAAGAGCGGTTAAAGAAAATATAGAAGAGGAACGAATAAAGGAAATTCCTATTGGGTGGGCAAGTTGGTATTATTATTTTACTGAAGTTACGCAAGAGGATATGATAAAAAATTTAAACTTTTTTAAAAACAATGAAAACATTCTACCAATCGATTTTATACAGCTTGACGATGGATATTTTAATCACATCGGTGATTATAGTGAAGAGAATAAAGACTTTTCTAAAGGATTGGATTGGTTATTTAAGAAAATAAAAGAAACGGGGTTTAACGGAGGTCTTTGGACTGCTCCTTTCTTTGCAGTGAAAAAATCCCAACTTTTCAAAAATAATAGAAACTGGTTTTTAAAGAAAGAGGGTAAACAAAAACTCCTTAAAACAAATTTTAATTGGGGAAAATTTCAATATAGTTTAGATCTTACTAAAGAGTCGGTATTAAATTATTTAGAGGATCTTTTTAGTTCCAGTAAATTCGCTTTTAATAAGGAATTTAAAAGTCAAGGTTATGAGTTGGTAAACTTTTTTAAAATTGATTTTCTACATGCGGGTGTACCTTACGATGCTGAATATACCAATAATACTCTCACTCGTGCTCAAATCTTACATAATGGAGTTAAGGCAATAAGAAAAGGAATAGGGGAAGGTTCTTTTTTACTTGGTTGTGGAGCTCCTTTAGGTCCATGTATAGGATTGGTAGATGCGATGAGGATCAGTATGGACACAGGGCCGAAATGGCAAAGTCTTGATAAATTAAGTGAAAAATTGGCGTTTTCAGGTCCAGTTCTGAAAAGGGCGTTAATAAATATTCTATATCGATCATTTATGCATAATTACTGGTGGATTAATGATCCCGATTGTCTAATGATACGACGTACAGACACCAAATTAAATTTAGATGAGATTAGATTGCAATTGACTATTTTTGGAATCAGTGGAGGGCAAATTTTAATTTCAGATGATATGACTAAGCTTACCAAGGAAGAGATTAATGATGCTAAATTGGCTATTCCACCTTACAATCCTGAAGAATTTGATCCAATTCTTAAAGACGCCTTTACTTCGAAATTACCTTCAATATATTATAGAGAAACCGATGAATTCATTGGCAGACGATATTTGGTGGCAATTATAAATTGGGAAAATGAGACTACTTCAAGAGCAGTATCAATATCTGATTTAATACTAAATCTCCCTAAGAAAGAAGAAAGTTATCTTTGTTATGATTTCTGGAATGATTCTCTATTAGGAAAGTTTTCTAAAACAGATGTAATTGATCTCGAAAAAATACAACCTCATTCATGCAAATATTTATCAATAATTCCTGTAGATGAGGATATACTTAAGGAACCGATCTTAGTTTCCTCCAATCTACATATATCTCAAGGCTGTAATGAAATAACTGATTTCGAATATTATGAGGAGGAAAAGTTAATGACCTTAGAAATAGACTTAATTGGAAAAAGAGAAGGAAAAGTGATAATTAAATTGCCTGAAAACATAGAAATTAGAGAATGTAATCATAAGTGTAAACATATTGATTCCAAAAATAATTTATGGGAAATGTATGTTTCATTCGAAGATAGTACGTCCTTAGAATTCCAACATTCTTAATCTTTAACACTTATTTTGAGTTTATTGATTAAGATAAAATAGAATGGTAAGAATCCAGAATTACTTTTTTATTAAATTAGATATTTACAGATATAAGTTTATAATTATTAATTTAATTTTCAAATAAATTAACTAACTAAAATTAAAAATGGCAGCTCATTTTCTTAAAGATTTCTTACATCCCGAGAGTATAGCAATATATGGAGCGAATAATTCTGGTACGGGCTTGGGTTCTGTTCAATTGATGAATATAATTCTATGTGGATATAAAGGTAAGGTATATCCAATCCACCTTAAGCTTGATTCAGTTTTTGGATATAAAGCTTACAGATCAATTGGGGATGTTCCAGAAATTCCTGAACTCGTAATTGTTGTATTACCTCCAAAAATAGTTCCACAAGTTTTCAAAGAATGCGGAGAAAAGGGAGTAAAACATTTGATTCTTATCAGTGGTGGCTTTCGAGAATTGGAGGGTGAAAAGGAGAATACTTATACGGATCAAATTAAAGAAATTGCCAATGAATATGGTATGAGATTTATTGGTCCCAATTGTCTTGGATTTTATAATAATTGGATCTATCCCGAAGACCCAGACAAGGCTTTAAACACCTCAATTTGGGAAAAACTTGAAAGGGGAAAATTTTCTATTGCTTCTCAAAGTGGAACTTTATCGAGTCATATCTTTTTTGATCCTGACAACTTAGATATTGGATTAAGTAAATCTATCTCAGTAGGAAATGAAGCAGACATTGATGTCGTGGATTGCTTAGAATATTTTCAAGAAGATAAAAATACCGATACAATTGGGTTATATATTGAGGAATTAAAGCGCGGAAGAAAGTTTTTAGAATTAGCAGAACAAATTTCTGTGAGAAAACCTATTGTTGCCATTTACGCGGGGGGTTCAAAAGCCAGTAATCGGGCTATTAAAAGCCACACTGGATCGATGGGAGGGAATGAAAAAATCTATGAAGGTGTGTTTAAAGAAACTGGAATCATAAAAACCCAACTTGTCGAGGAATTCCTTGATATGGCTCGTGTTTTTTCAAAAAATATATTACCAAAAGGAAATAGATTAGGTATTGTTACAAACTCTGGAGGGCCTGGCATAATGATTGCCAATCATGCAGAAAAGGCAGGTTTGATAGTACCAGAGTTCTCGAAAGAATTAAAAGAAAAATTAAAATCATTAGTCCCTAAGGCAGGAAGTTTTCGAAATCCTGTAGACTATACATTCAATATGAACTTATATAATTATTATGTCTCAATCCCAAAAGCACTGATGAAATCCGGAGAAATTGATGTCTTGATAATCTATGGAACATTTGATTTTCAATCTGTAATTAAAAAATACCTTACCCATGAGAGAATAGCAAAATATATAGAGCCTCCTCCTCCCTCAAAAAAGGGAAAAGAAACCCCCCCGATGGAAAAAATGTTTATCGCTCCTATACTAGCAGATTCAAAAAAATATTCTATCCCCGTACTTTATATCAATCCCCAACCTTATTCTAGTAAATGGTCGAAAAAGATGAGAAAAGAAGGGGCACTCCTATTTCAATTATGGGACCGTCCAATTCGATGCATCTCTAAGGTTTGCGAATACAGCGAATATAGAAGAAAGAAAATAGAAAAAAAGACCTAAACTCTTAAAATATGCAAAGGTAGCTTGAATTAAGATTCTATTATAAATTTGGTTTATTATTCGAATATAAAGAGATAAATCAATAATATGGAAATAATTGTAGAGAAGATCTTTCAAGATTTTAAATCGCAAAAAATAAGTTTAGAGCGCAGCATTGAGTTATTAAATTCCATAATTGAAAATAGTAATGATCATAAAATTAGAACTAAAGCGTTAGAAACCTTATCTGAAATTGCCCCAAAAAAAAGATTTTTTTATGAGTATCTCGAAAATCTCTTAATATCGGATAATAATGAAAAAATTAGAAAATTATCCGCTATATTAATTGGAGAGCTTTTTTTAGAAAGCGCATTTGAACCCATGAAGTGGGCACTTAAATTTGAGAAAAATCTTGGATGCAAAATAGCCATTTTAAAAGTAATTGCATTAATTCAATCTTCAGCATCTAACAAAATTTTACTTAATCAAATCGAAAAAATTAAAGACTTAAAATACTTGGATGATAATCTCAAAAGTTACAAGAATAAATTTCAAGAAGCTTTGAAAACATTATCAGAATCGGGTAAAATACAAAGATTTTCTCAGAGGGAATTAAGTGAAATAATTATTAATTTTTTTGTGATAAGATTCCTCGCACATAGATTTTATTCTTTAAACTTTCGAATAAATATAGAAGATGCTTTAGTTGAGGAATTAGATTTATCCGATATCGAATTTGAAGTAAGAGGATGGAAATCGGAATTCAAAAATAATATTATTAAAGCATCGGAAATTTCTTGTATTTCAAACTTAAAACAGTTAAAAAGACTAAATTTAGCTAATAATCAGCTTAAAACCCTTAAATTCTTAAAAGATCTTCCCAACCTTGAGGAATTAAATATTTCAAACAACAAAATTGATGAGTCGAAAAATATAACATTCATTAATAATCATCAAAAGTTGAACTACATTAATCTTGAAGGAAATAAAATTTCAATGATTTTAAGAAATAAGGGATTAAGACGTCAGATAAAAGTAAAAACAAAAAATCCTTATTTTTATTGAAAAAATGCTATTTATAGAGTACTATAAAAATAAGTAGAAAGAAAAAATAAAAAGAATTTAAACGGATTTGAATTCCGTTTTCTTTGTGCCAAAAAGACCCAAGGATACGCCTAATTCATGTGCGTCTTGTTCTTTGGCATATTTTTTAGCATCGATACCTTGCATTACTGCTTCAATTGCTTGTCTAAATGATTTGGCTCCAGCAATTGATCCTTCTGGATGACCATGTATGGCTCCACCGCTGCCGATCATAATGTTTGTACCTAAATCTCTGACAATTTTATCTACAATTCCTGGAGTAATTCCTCCACTTGGCATTGGTAATGTTCTTTTAATATGAGGAGCATTTCTCATTGGCATGACCATATGTCTAGCAGTTTCTTGAAATTTGTCAGAACGAGTTGGTGCCTTCCCATAAGGAGCAGGATGAACGATTGTATCGCAACCAGCTAACCTTCCAAATTTTCCAAGTATTAACGGACTGCTAATACCGCCATAAGGATCTTGGTATAAAGCACCAGCAAAATCCATATGACCTAAAATTGGAACTTTAACTGAAGGGTCCTCGGCAAGCTTTCTCATTGCAGAATATCCTACAGAGATATGATTAACCATCAGCGCATTGGCTCCATGTTCTTGAGCAACGTCTGCCAATTCAAACATTTTATCCACACGATCGGTAATATTTACCGTATATAAGGTCTTTTCTCCCTTCTCTGAATCGGCTCGATCAAGTGCTTCCATAAATTGGGTAACCCTTTCCGCTAATGGATTAAATTCAACATCTGCGATTAATTCATCGTCTTTAATTATATCACACCCACCAACGGCTGCTTTATAAGCGAGTTCAGCTGCAGGTGTTTCACTTAAAGTATAGACACATGGTTTAATCATATTATTTAACAATGGTCTCTCGGGAACTCCTAAAATTCTTCGAATTCCTTCATCCCCGAATTTAGGACCTTTAAATTCCTTTAGAAATTCTCTTGGGAATCTAACATCCACCATTTTAAGTGGACCTCCCATCGAGATATTCCCGAAAATTGTTGTAAATAACATAGGGAATTGGGGTCTAAAGTTTAACGGATAAGCCACTTGTACAACGTAATCTCTATATTTTGGGCTATCAAAGAATTCTTCTACGCCTTCGTACTCAAAATCGGGAATCGAAAATAACCCGATAACCTTAGCAACATGCTTTCTTCGAGTTTCAGGCGTTTCAGCAGGAACAGGTGTAAATGTTCCCGTTGATTGTTCTATACAGAGAGACTGGGTCATATAGAAAGCATCCATCCTTCGGTGTAATCGCGCAAGATAAGTAGCAACAATATGAGTCTCAAAGTCAATATCTTCTGGCAAAGCATTCGGTTTACTTAATTGTTCTATATCAAATTTATCGAACTGGTCTGGTAATTTGGACATTTTAATATTCTCTATTTTTAAATTTTTAAGATAGAAATGTGTTAATGAAATTTAATGAAGTTCGATTTTTAAATCTTTTTAGTTTTTTTGTATAAAAGTTTTTACAAAAACAATAAACTTAAATTAGATTGTCTAATAATAGAATATAATAGACTTTCAAAAAAATAACTCCTTCCTTGGGTTTTCTTTTATTATTTTTTTGTAGAAATTTTTTGTTTAAAAAATTTTTATATTTAAGCTTTTTAAATACAAAATAAAAGAAGATGAAGAAAAATCATCAATTACATATTGATGAGGATGGAAACCTTAATTTATCTGATCGCCGAAAATTTTTAATCAAACCTAAAGGATATCAAGTCTGATAATTAGACATTCCTTCTGGGGTATTTACTCTTTCAAGTTATTATTATCGGAATTCTTTGGCTTTCTGATACATTTTTCTACTTCTTTGAACAGAAGGTTTGTAGAATAATGATCCTTCCACTTGAATCTGTATGGTTGACAATCCTAGACCTAACTTATCCAATAATTCAACCATTGTAGTATTACTGATTGAGATCGTGCCTTGTCCTTCTGAGGTGACATTTATCTTCTTAAAGTATTGTCCTTTCAGATTTCCTGCGGGACTTATAACATTGATATAGGCATAATGATCTTGGTATTTGGTAAGAAGTGTCTCTCCCGTCGGCTCTAACTGATTTAACTCATGAACTTCATTTAAGAACTTATAGTCGGGAGATACTCCCTCTGGAATCACTTCAGCTTCTGTGAGATATACTGGTAAGACCATGTCCTCATATTGCTGTTTTAATGGTTCCGAACCGTCGGGTAAGTTATAGACAGGAT
>CAZZIC010000012.1:0-44271 GCA_964653985.1 uncultured archaeon
AATTCTTCAGTAAAGAGAAATTTTTTGGGATTGAGGGCATTGAACTTGGTTTTATCCAAATTGCAGTCAATGTCGCCATTATAATCTTTTCTCTTATCAATTTTATTCTCTCTATCAGATTAATCGTAAGACTAAATTTAGTAATCATAGGGAGTCCAGAATCTTACAGTTTAGAAGACATGGATGTAAAAAATCTTTTAAAGAAAATTTTTGTATCCGCCCAAAATCATTGGATGTTTGGAAGTAGGGGGCTATTTTATCTTGTAGCAACGCTTTCATGGATTATTAATCCATATCTTTTTATTATTTTCTCAATTATTCTAACTTCTTATTTAATATTATGGGGAGATGTCTGGCTTCTTTCAAAAAAACGAGTTTAATTGCTTAGTTTAATAAAGGAGAATTATCTCTCTCAAGTTTAAAGGTAATTTATAATTTTGACCACTAATAAAATTCCCTCGAAAAGATTTTCACGATCTATAGAGGGGACAAAATGAGAAGAGAACGGTCTATATAATGAATACATAATGGAAAAATTAGCAGAGCCTTAAGTTTAGGTAGTAATTTATATAGGCTATTTTTTCTGCCTAATTTTTTCTCCTTTTTGAATTCCGAGGTGTAAAGCTTTAAGATTTATTTGGGGATTTCGTAAATGTTCCTTGATTACACCCTCATAATGCTTTATTTCGATAGAAGGAATCTTATTGAGAGCGATCGCAAAACCAAGCATGATAATATTTACTTGCTGATTTTGATCGAAATGATCCAAAGAAAGTTTTGTAGCATTCATTAAATAGACTTCATCAGAATATCCTTTTAAAATCTCTTCTATTTTTTCTAATTTAGGATAATTCTCTAAATTCGCTGTTATCATTACTCCTGGTATTGTGTGAGAATTTATAACAAAACTTGTTTTATTTGAAGCAAAAATTCCCCTCCTTAATGCTTCAACGGGTTCCAGACAGATATAAAGGTCTGCATCTCCATACGAAATTAAAGGAGATTGAAGGTCTTTTCTCGGATTATTAAACACTTTTTTCTGGTATCGAGTATGACTTGTAATTGCTCCCTCTCTTTGAGCAAGTCCATGCATTAAACGCTTATACTTAAAATAAGTATTAAGATTCGCTTCCAAAAACTCGCTCAACACCAGCCTTCTGGGCGGCAAACTCAATTAATCTTTTTAAAGTAATCACACCTTGACCCGCAGTACCAGCGATTACTATATTAATAATATCGGTTTCTTTAAAGGTTATAAGATTCACCTTAAATGAGTCGGTTTTCCATTATTTTCATAAAATTAGATAATTATTTTCTTTATTAATATATAATAGTCTATGAATAGTTCTTTAAATTGTTTTGATTTAAGCCTTATTTTTAGTATGAATGAAGGTGTCTAATTTAGTAAAAGATTCACCAAATTTTTGATGAATTTTTACATCAGCAAAATTAAATTCCTCAATCATCTTTGAACATATAATCTTCTTATCTTTAGCAGAAAAGGTTTGAGGCTTAATTCCTAATAACTTTAGATATAATATAGGAGACCTATGATAATCTTTTCGATTTTCAAGATCTGAATCCCTAATTTCCCTTTTTAAGGTATTAAGAATAAAATCTGTAAGGCTTTTAGTTTTAGTGAAATAAAATTTGAGAGATAATGTTTTCCATACAATTTCTCTATTTTTAAGGTTAATTGAAATAACTTTTGGTTTATATTTTTTTTCTTTATCAATTCTAACAAGAAATACTCCTCTTCTATAGGAATAATCAATGGAACAAGCCGCCTCAGAAGATCCAGGATTAAATATCCAGTTGTCGATCACAAATTGTTTATGAAAGTGACCTAAAGCTAGATAATTTATTTTTTCTTTGAGCGGAAGAACAGATTTATATTTCAATCCAGGTACATTTTCCATTTGTCCTTCAATCCCAAAATGTTGAATTAAGATTTTGAAATTTTCATCACATTCATCGATGGATTCATAGATTTTATTAATATACTTTTCAGGAGTCTGACCAATGTAATGATTTCCGTATATAGTAACATTATCTATTATTATCTTCCCTCCTTTCTTAGTATCGAAGTTGTATAAGGGATACATAATTCTAGAATTAGATTTAAAGTCTGCGTCAAGTAATATAATTAATCCTAATTCATGAAGGAATTTCAACCATGATTGTCCATGATTTACTCTCGATCCCTTGGAAAACTTCCGAATGTCATGATTTCCTTCAATCGCGACAATAGGAATTTCCCCATTTGTCAAATTTATGAATTTTTTCAAAAGATTGACTATTTTACTTAATTTTTCGGGTAAAAGTTCTAAAGAAGTAAATACATCCCCTCCAAGGATTATAAAATTTACGAAATGATATTTCGCAAGAGCTAAAATTTTTTTGAAAGCAAAGATAAAATCATTGGCACGAATGTCGTTCTGGAATTGATGAGCGCCAAGATGTATATCGCTCGCATGTATGAATTTAATTGGACTTGTATTATTTTTTGATTTTAAAATGCTCATTTTTTTGTAGGAGTTAGATTTATCAGATTCCATTAAAAAGCAGCATATCTTTGAATTAAACTACGTATGATAAAATAGGAATTTTTTTAAATATTGGAACTCAGCAGATTAAGTAAAATCTAAATATAATAAAATATAAAATAAGTCTCAAGGAGAAAAATATAGGGAATCTGGTACTATCATTATTATTTACTAAATCTCTCTAAATGGGATATCTTCTGCCAAAGCATGAATAGTTGATTTATGGATCGCGTTATTTGGACAAATTTCATAACATACCCCGCACCCTATACATCTATCTTGATCAATTTTCATCGTTTCTTGACCTTGTTCTTCGATTCGTCTAATCGCAGGACAACTTAAGACTCTTGCACAATCATAACACATTTGGCACCCCGTAATCTGATAGTAATGTTCTTGAATTCTTTTTCTTTCTTTAGTTAACCTTCGGATTTGTTCCATTCTCCACCTATGAGCTTGTAAAGCGCATTCCCTTCTTATTATTATAACTTTCAATCCTTCCGTTTCTAAAGCTTCTTCTAGAGTACTCACTAAATGGTTCGGATTATACGAATCTTCTACTTTAAGCCATGGTACTCCAATGGCCTTGCAAATTTTTTCAATAGAAAATCCTTTTTTTTTAAGGTGTCTAAGTACATCGTTTTGATGTCCGGTCATTGCGGTCCATTCATTTTCAAAGATGATAAGCAAAACATTTGAATCATAACCTACCGCTTCTGCCAATGGGCTCATCCCAGTATGGAAAAAGGTTGAATCACCGATCATCGCAAGAACTTTTTGATTAGTTTTCGTAGACATACCTATTGCGGAACTTATACCCCCAGACATACATATTACTAAATCACTGCATTCTTGGGGAGGGAAAAAGGACATGACATAACATCCAATATCCGAACACATAACAGAATGCTCTAAATGATTCGTAGCCTTTAGGATCGCATAAAGAGTTGCTCTTTCTGGACAGCCAGCACAGAATGTAGGAAAACGACTCGGGATCAAATCTTTATACGATTCAAAATATTCAATAGCACTACTCATACTTTCATTCGGTTTTCTATTGAAAATCTCAGCTAATTGTTTAGCTACTAATCCAGTTGAATATTCATTATATTTTGGAAAGTATTTCTCTCCAATTATATGAACACCTAAACCATGTTTATGAGCAATTTCTGATATTTTTACTTCTAAAAAGGGTTCTAATTCTTCGATTATTATAACTTTTTCTAAAGGTTTAAGAAATTCTACAACTTGTCTTTCGTTTAAAGGATAAATCATTCCTAGCTTTAAAACCGGAACATCATCTAATCCTACTTGATTAAGCGCTTCCATAGTATATCCAAAAGGCATCCCACTCGTAATTATTCCATTTGTATTTGTACCTTTAAGTATTTTATTAACATCTAATTCGGGTATTGTTTGTTTGATCCGTTCTATTCTTTCATAGAGCCTAATATGATTATTAATTGCGTGGGGAGGTAGAGAATTAAATTTTGGTATATTTCTCTCAAATTTTCCAACTTTTTTACCTTCCTTTATTGAACCTAACTTTACAAAACCTCTGGAATGAGCACTTCTTGTTGATGTTCTTATTTCAAAAACTAGATCATATTTTTCTGAGAGTTTGAAGGCAAGTTTTGTAAAATCTTTGCACTCTTGTGGAGTATGAGGTTCTAAGCAAGGTAAATGTAACATCCATGTGTAGAATCGCTCATTTTGCTCTTGATGTGATCCAAGACTTCCAGGATCCGCACCTACTAAAATTACCATAGCCCCAGGATTAGGGCCGTTTAGAGCGATTACACTTAAAGGATCGCTAGCCACATTCAATCCTACATGTTTCATTGGATTAAAAACCCTACAACCAGTCCAAGCAGCACCCGCGCATTCTGAAGAAGCTACAGCCTCGTTAATCGCCCAATGATGAATAAGATACTCTTTTATATCTGGATTTTCATTTATAATTTTATGGAATGTCTCTCCAATATCACTCGTTGGAGTTCCAGGATATTGGGCTGCAAAGCTCACACCTACTTCAAGACATCCTCTCACCACAGCTTCATTTCCGAGCATTAATGCCTTTCCACTTTCATCTACAAAGCGAGAGTCTATATTCATCTTTTCAGCGAAACTCTTATAGTTATAGTATTAAAAATAGTAGCGAAAAAAATAATTTTCGATTATCTCTTAAACTTTATTTGAATGTTAAATTCTTTGCATTAGAATAAGAGCAGTTAATATTTCTAATCCCTTATTTCATTTTTCGGTAATTGGAATATAAATTTAGATCCTTTCTTTCTTCCCTCGGATTCTGCCCAAATCTTACCCCCATGTAATTCCACTATCGCTTTAGAAATAAACAATCCCAATCCAGAGCCTTGGATGTCGATAAAATCAAAGTCCTCATCATTTCTTTCAATTTTACCGAATCTCGTAAATAATTGTTCTTTTTCTTTATCTGTAAAGCCAATACCTGTGTCTTCAATAATAAATTCAATTCGATCTTCTTCCTTTCTCAAAGTCAAGATTAGTTTTCCATTTGGAGGAGTATTTTTAATTGCATTTAGAACTAGATTGGTAAGAACTTGATGCATTCTTAATTGATCAATCATAAGAGGTGTAGTTTCGGGTAATTTCTTAATAAGGGTTAAATCTCTTTCTTTAATAAGATAATCGAGATCTTGAATTACTTCCTCAATTATTCTAACTATATCAGCGGGTTTTTTTTTCAATATTAATTTATCATAATCAATTCTTGTAGAATCGATTAAATTTTCAGTTAATTTTCTTAGCCTTGTACTAGCTCTCTCTATTGACTTGAGGATCTCTTCGGAATCTTCATTTAGTTTTAATTCCCCATGTTCATTTATATATTCAATCCCTCCGTTAATTAACATTATCGGAGTTTTTAGTTCATGGGAAATTCTCATAATTAAGTTTTTTCGAGTTTTGTCTAATTGTTTAAGTTTGGTTAATTCTTGACTTATGAGTAATTCAACCTCCTTTCTTTTTGAGATGTCATGAACGATTACTTGTAAATAAGGTTCTTTTTCAAATTTGATAATCGACCCTTGGAGGTTCGTCCATATTAATCCCCCATCTTTTTTTCTTAATTGAATGTCAATACGGTGAACGTGAGTCCCTTTTATCATTTTTTTAAATAGAGATAATAAAAGCGGAATATCCCTTTTTTGGATTATTGGAACTTTTTTGAAATGTTTATTAACAATTTCTTCCCTTTTAAATCCAGTTAATTGTTCTAAAGTTGGATTACAATCAATAATTCTTCCTTGAGAATTTATAAGACCTATTCCATAAGGACTTGTTTCAAAAAGATTTCGATATCTCTTTTCAGATTCTTGTAATTTATGTTGGGTAATTTTTCTTTGGGTTATATCAGTTCCAATACCTAATATCGCATAAACTTCTCCCTGATTTTTAAGCGGGATCCCGTAGGTTTCTATATAGAAGGTATCTCCCTTCTTATTACGGATCTTATATCGGCTTCGAGTGCTTTGTCTCCCTCTATATACGATTTCCTTTGCGAATTCTAAGGCTTTTTTTAGTTGAGATTTATCTACTAAAATATCTTTGAAATTCAGAGATTTCATTTCTTCAGCTTCATACCCTAGTTTATTTAAAGCAACTTCATTAGCATCTAAAAAATTTCCTTTTAGATCATGTACATAAATGAAATCTAAGGAATTCTTAAAGAGATCTTTATATCTTAACCTCATTTCTTGTTTATTATATGTCACTTTAGACCAATTGGATCTATTTAATCAAAGAATCTAATTACCTATATAGTGATATGGATAAATAAATCATTCTTTTCTTAAAAATAAAAACCTTGAGATTAAGAAAGATTGGCATTAGAAACCTCCCTATCTCCTCTTAGAAGAGAATTTAATTTTTTTTTTATTAGATCCGAAGGAAGAATTGTGAATAGTTATTAATAAAATATTAAAAATGTATTTAAAAAAATTGGGGAATTATACCAAAATAATATGAAATTTTCTAAGAGATTTTTTCAAATTGGAAATTTGCTTACTCCTATAATTATGTTCTTAATTTTGGCTCTATTCTCCTTAGGTCAAGGGAATTTTGGTCAAATGTTCGATCAAAGTGGTGCAGAAAGCTTAATTGATCCTATTAATTTCGCTTTTAGTATATGGGGAGTAATTTTTCTATTTATGTTCATTTTTCTAATCTATCAATCCAGAGATCTCTTTAAAAGTCGGGAAAACAAACTAGAAATGCCATATGTTCAGAAAATCAACTTCACTTTTATTCTTTCAACAATAATGGCGGGTCTATGGTATATAACCTGGTCTTCAAAAATTTATTGGTTAGCTACAATGTGTATGATTATTTATCTACTTGCGCTAATTATAGGATATATACGATTAAATATAAATAGAAAAGAAAGACCGAGAAATGAAAAAATAGCGATAGTAATACCATGGAGTTTATACATGGGTTGGGTAACAGCGGCGACGATAGTTTCCATTACAACATTTTTAGTTAGAATTGGATTTAATGATCCACCAATCTTCCCAGAAAGTGCTTGGGCGGTTTTAATATTAATAGTTACAGGCATCATCTATCTTTCAGTATTGATAACACGTGATGATTATATATTTGCGGGGGTTGGAATATGGACTCTCTTCGGGATTGTTATTGAACGTTTAACTGCTTCTGTTCTCGTTATCGAGGTTGTTATAACGGCTGTTGCAGGAATAGTTTTGTTAGTTGGAGGGATCATATATAAATTCGCTAATAATCTTTAAGTTGAATTCTCTGATAGAGAAAAAATAAAATTCCTTTCACTACTTTTTTTTTCTTTCTCATTCCATAAAAACTTCAAGAGGATCTTTACACTATTCTTTTATTAATGCAAAAAGCATATTTATAATAATAAAAGAAAGTAAAGCAAAAACTATGTCAGATCAAAAAAAGCAATATCATAAAAATTATCCAAAAGGAGTTCCAAAGGAAGTTAAGATCCCAAAAAAAACGCTAGTTGATTTTTTTGAAGCATCTGTAGATAGATTTCCTGACAATCATATAACATACTACATGGGTTTTGAATTAACCTATACCCAAATGGAGGATTTGATTTATCGGACAGCGACTAAATTATCAGAGTTAGGTATTAGAAAGGGGGATTGTGTAGCTTTACAATTTGCTAACACTCCTTCGTTTATTGCCTATTATTACGGGATATTAAAATTAGGTGGTGTTGTAACTGCTCTTTCCCCCTTGTTTAAAAGTTTAGAAGTAAAAAGACAGTTAAATGACAGCGATAGTAGAATTTATATAGGATGGGAAGGATTTTCCGGGATAGTGGATCCGATTATTGAGGAGACAGCTGTGGAGCATAAGTTTTATAGTACCTTAGGTCCTTATTTATCTATAGATCCAATGGATTCTGCTAAGGAAATGGGTCAAAAAGAATCTTTTGAATATTTGATTGCTGAAACTGAACCTAACCCTCCAAGTATAAACATCCAACCAGAAGATTTAGCATTACTTCAATATACTGGTGGAACTACAGGTTTTCCAAAAGGAGCAATGCTAACACATAAGAATATAATCGCAAATGTTTTACAAGCAGATGCTTGGTTTATCGAAAAAGATATTGGTAATGAAGTTCTCCTTGCAGCACTACCTTTTTATCATATTTATATGGGAACGATGGCACATTTGGGTATCTATTTGGGAGGTCAATTGGCCATGGTCTTTAATCCGAGAGAGGCTCATGAAATAATTGAAGTGATTGAAGCTACAAATGCGACACTTTTTCCAGGAGTGGCAGCAATCTTTAATAATCTCAATAATTACGAAAAGATTAAAGAACACGACTTTTCTAGCTTAAAATACAGTATTAGCGGCGCTGGACCACTTCCTAAAGACATATGGAAAAGGTTCGAGGAATTAACTGGAGCAAAGTTAAGAGAAGGATATGGGTTAACCGAAATGAGCCCTTTTGTAGCTGCAAATCCCTTCCAAGAGAACTTTAAAATAGGCACGATTGGACTTCCATTTCCCAGCACAGACTGTAAAATATGTGATGAAAATGGAAATACGTTGGGGATAAATGAGGTAGGAGAATTAGTTTGTAAAGGACCTCAGATGATGAAGGGATATTACAAAAGAGAGAAAGAAACTACCGATACCATTAAGGACGGTTGGTTATGGACGGGAGATTTGGCTACGATGGATGAGGATGGTTATTTTATCATAAAAGAACGATTAAAAAATTTAATTAAGTACAAGGGACACTCCGTTTATCCTACAGAAGTTGAAGATCTCTTATTCAATAACGAGGCAATCAAAGAATGTGCTGTTATTGGAATAATTGATGAGGAAGGAAAAGAAAACATCAAAGCATACATCTCTCTCAAGGAGGAATATAAGGATGAAGTGAGCGAACAAGATATTATTGACTGGGCAAAGGAAAACATGGCTTATGACAAATATCCGAGATTCGTGGAATTCATTGATGATATTCCCAAGACAATAGTAGGAAAGGTTTTACACCGTGAATTAAGAAAAAAGGAATCAATGAAATAAAGGATATCAGAAATCAATTGATTATTTTTTTGAAACAAGTATTTAAAACTATAAGCTAAATTTAAGATATTTTTTTATCTCTTTTAGTACTTTATCAAAAACCAATTCTACATTTTTTCCTGATTTGGAAGAGCATTCAATTCCATCAAATAAATTATATTGATCTAAAAGATCAGTGGTGTCCTCAAGAGAACATACTCTTTCATTTTCGAGATCAGCTTTACCACCTACTAATAGGATAGGAATATCTTTTTTATTCTCCTCCAACCCTTCCCTAAAGAGAGGAATCCACTCGTTAATATGTTTTAAACTTTGATAATTTGTTATATCATACATGAATATTCCGGCAAAAGAACCGAACGCATAACTGGGTAATAAAAACCTGAACGTATCTTCTCCACCGAAATCCCATATCTGGAGATTCGTTCTTGTACCATCTATATCTAAGAACTTTACAGATAAATTTACACCCATTGTTTTTTTCAAAGTAGTATCAAAACTTTCGGTGATATATCTATATACCAAGGTTGTTTTCCCCACTTCTTTATCGCCGAATATACAGATTTTATAAGCTTGTTCTAAATTAAAATTATTTGAAAGGTCTATCTTACATCTCCTCTTCTGTAATGAAAGGTAAATTTAACATGAAAATTTTAATTGCAAAATATCCATTGATATAATGAATTCTTAATATATAAATAATTCTTGTGTTATTCTGAAGTTTGAAGTTTTGAATAAAACGTGATGAAAAATAGATTCTTTAAAGGATTTATTTGAGAATTTTGAATATATTGATCAAAGCATCTTTTCTAAGAGCTTTTTATATTTGTATGATCAGAGATTCATTGATTTGGAAATATCTCTTCTATAATACTTTTTATCGGAGTAAAGATTGATGTTTTACCATTCCAGTTTAGCAACACATCTCTATATACATTTTCAATTCTAATGACTACCTCTTTTAAGTAATACTCAATTGCACTTGATTCTTCTTTACTAAATAATACTGCTGTAACAAATTTACCACTGTAGATAATAAGTATCTTATTCTTCTTTCGAATAACTGCAAATCCCTTAGCTTTTGACTGAGTCAATTGTTTTAACATATTATCAAGAATTGAAATAGCTCCAGAGATGAGATGATCATTAAATTTCTTAGTTTTTGTTGGAGGATTCCCATGATAGAGACAAGCCCCATTATTATTTAAGATATAGATATCCTCGATTAAATTACCAGAAACAAAAAGATTTAACGAAGGTAGATCTTGGATGAGGAAAAATAGTAAAGATACACCTATCAGAAAAAGAAAAACTCCAATTAAATTGGAAATCAAGGAAAATATCGTGGAGAAAATTCCTAATGACAAAACTGACCCGAAAATAAGGAGAGTTGATATAAAAATAATTTTTGAGTAAAAAAAAGATCGTGTTTTATTGTCCTTCATCTCTTTTTTTCTAATCGTTATACTGGTAAAAAAAATAGTCAGGGAAATACTCCAAATTATCAAAGTAAATAGTCTTGTTAATTCTATGAAAATGAAAGTTATACAAACACTAAAGATAGTAAATATTAAAATTAAGATTGTAAGGGAATAGTTCTTAAAAAAAATTGGGTGATATTGACTGCTCATTTCGGTAAGAAATATGAATATCACTACTACAATGAAAAATAACAGATTTCCAATATATAATAGCATATATCTTGTCATTCCAGAAAAATAGAAATCACCAATAAGATTCAATAACCATAAAATAAAAGTTCCAATGAATAAGACTGGATATCCTATCTCTTGAGAGGTTCTAAGTATTTTTGGTCTTTTTCTATATCTTAGTATTAACACTATTCCTAATTCCAAATATAAAAACGTATATATCCAATTTAAAACTAATATAGGAAATCTTAATGGACCGATTATTGGGAATATAGAAAACAACTTAATCACCTTATTTTTCTAAAATAATTTCTATTATTTGATCAAAACTACTAAAGATCCTATTTTGATCAACCTTAATTTCTTCGAAATTCATTAAAATCTCCTTGAAAAAGGATTCAAAGCGATTTCTTATTACCTTTACAAAGTAGTTCCCGCTTCTTAAATCTCTTTTAAGTAATAAGATGAATGTTAAATTTTCAAATTTTTTTCCTTGTTCAAGGAAGATATATGAATTTTTCTTTTTGATTTTCTCAATTCTAACTGATTGAGTGTCTGTGATGGTAGATAAAAGGTTTTCAATACCAACAATTCCCCTTGGAAATAATTGCTTTATATTCATATCTATATTTTCACTAATTGTGTCAGAGACTTCAATATTTTGAAAATTATGGTAGAACAGACACTCCTTATTATCCGTATCAATTACAAATAGTTTTTGAAGACTTTCTCTCCATTCAAATTCATAAAAAGGAGGAAATTCATACACAGAAAATGACATAATGATAAACCCTATGACTAATTCACTTACTCCCAAAAAGTAAACTATTTGATTCAAGAACGGATTTAATATTTGTAAACCTACAATAGTAGCAAAAAGAAGTGAAGGTAAACTTATCATGGCTCCTAAAAAGAACTGTTTAAATTTTCTCTTTATCTTCCCCACAGATCTTCTTATCAAGAGGACCATAAACCTAATGATGTAAAATCCGTTTAAAGCAACCATTAAGATGCTGACGACAAAGAGGGGAGAAGGTATTTTAGCTAAAGAAAGAATAATTATTGAAATGACATTTAGTACCAATAAAATTTTGGCAAATTTTAGATCTATAATCGAGGAGAATTCCTTTTTTATTATAAAAAAGGAAACACTTAATGTAGATGTAAAGCATATTCCCCACCCAAGTCTATATATGAAATCATCCAAAAAACCATCAGCGATAAAATTTCTTGAAATCTGAATCAATAAAGGACCAATTACAATGAAGAAAATAAAGGACCCAAAAGCCAATAAAATTCTGTTTAAAGGTAGAGAGATATCTTTTAATTTACGGTATCGGTAAAAGAATGAGATTGAGATTTGGATTCCCAAAATCACAGGTATTAGATATATGAGGAATTGAATTTCTTTGCTAATTTCTGTTTGAAAAAACATGTAAATATGCTGATAATTATTTATTGTTAATTCAGATAAGGATATATAGGATTTTTCTATCTATAAACTTATTTTTAAAATGTTTAAATAGATGGAATTATATTCTTTTCAGACATGAGAAGGAAATATAAGAAAAAACTAAAAATACAATTAGAAGCTAAATAAAGCATAGTCTAAAATTTTATCAGTATGAATTTCTACGGTATCAAGAACTGGAACATTAAGATCATTATCCATTATAAGCATTGGTAATTCAGTACAACCTAAGATCACTCCGTCGCAATCGTAATTTTCAATAATATTAAGAATTTTTTGTCTACTTTCTTTTCTGATTTTTCCTACAACTAATTCATCGAAGATAACCCAATCGATCTCGTCTTGTTCTTGAATTGAAGGGGTTATAATCTCTAATTTATTTTTCTCAAACGTTTTAGGATAAAATTCGGATTCCATGGTAAATTTAATTCCTAACAGTAGTAATTTTTTAAGCTCTCTTTTTTTAGCCGCTTCTGCTGTTGCTTCAACTATACTCAAAATAGGAACATTTACTTTTTCAATCAAATCATCGTAGACCGCATGAGGTGAATTAGCCGTCATAGCAACAAAATCAACTTTCGCATTTTCCAAGGCATTTATACCACTCATTAAATAATTAATATAATCGGACTTTTCTCCATAAAGTTCTAAATCGATTAGCTTTGAAAAGTTCAAACTGAAAATTACGATTTCGGGATATTTATAATCCTCATATTTATCATGATATTTCGATAAAATCAAATCATAGTAGGCAATTGTTGATTCATAACTCATTCCTCCGAGCAAACCAATACGTTTTTTGGGGTTTTTGATTTCATCCATAAATATCTTACTATTTGATTTAATATAAACTAATTGAATTCGAACAAAGGTTCATATATTTTCTTGGATAAAAGATCTACTCAAGTTTTTTCCTTTTTTCTCCTTTCCACTCCTTAAAACCAATTTTAAAGAATTTTCTTCCTTCTTTCAAGATAACAGATTTGATGGCAAGGCACCTAGAATTTTTAGCAATCTTAATGTCTTATTAAATAGTCCATTGTTTTCGATACATTATCCTGATCAATGATATTCTGCTTTAGTATTATATCCCTTCCTTTCTTAGCTTTTTCTAATAATTTGCTATATTTCTCATGATCTTGCATTGGTATTAATTTTTGCATTTTCTTATGTTCTGAGAATAGATGAAAAATATACCAAATTCCAAATATGCTAAAAAAAGGATTCCAGCAGTACTTTGATCAATAAGAGAAATGAAAATAATTGAAATATAAACTATAAGGTGGAAGATATTTATAAAGGCAAAGAAAATAAGATAATTTCAAACTTTTCTCTTGCTAATGTGTAAATTTCTTCTTTCTTCATTTAGCTCTTATATATATTTTAATTTCCTATTTTCGAATTTTAATTTTTATATTTTTTCAAAAAGGACATTTTTTCTTAATATTTGATCAGAATCGATCAACAAAACAAAATTCTTTAAATTATATGCATAATTCTTGATCTTTTTTATAATGTAAAGGAATTTGATCTCCTTATCTCTGGAAAGTTTTCTTGCAGATAATCCTTTTTTGGTATTGATATTTTGATCTTTTTTGATCACTTTTCTAGTTTTTATGTTTCATTTCCGTAGCTTTTAATTGGTTTTTTTATTCTTTTAGAAACTTTAGCTTAAAAATATTTAAAAATAGTAAAAAGGTTATATTTTATTTCTCAATCTTGCAATAAAGACGAAGATATCCTATCTACCACCCCCGATATTTAAATTAAGTAGAGAATTAATAAAATATTATGATGATTGATTGATCTCGATCATTTTTGATGGTTTTTTTATCTTTTTCAAGAGTAATTAATTTTAATATTTTCCTTTACCTCAATATTTAAAAAATTATGTTAATAAAGTGAAAGTTCACTCTTAGCTTCTTTTGTAAATTTCAAAAATTTAGTAGATTTCAATATAAAAAAAATTCTAATAGATGTTCATTTTTGATCATTTCTTAAGATTTTTTATTGTTTTTGATAAAATATTGTTAATAATTTTTTCTTTTATTTCATCATAAATAGAAATAATAATCTAAAATGAATCCGATAAAATAAAATTAATAAATTTTGAGTTATTAAGTTTTTATTGTTTTTGATCATATTAGGTGCTATTTTTCTGATATCTAGCATAGACAAAAAGAATTTTTGTTTCTTATTAAAGTAGCTTAGATGATTGGAAAATTAAGAGTCCCGTTAGATTAATATTTCCGATTAGTCTTTATTAATATATTGGAGGAGATTCAAAATCGAACGTAAAATTAATGAATATATTACACTCCGTCAAGAAAACGGACAAATTTGGGTCTTTGTAAACAAAAAGAGAATAGAGCAGTGCACATTATTACTTATGAACATCCCTATTCAAGATATACAAAATCTTGACCAAATTGAAAGTATTGACCATTTAATAAAAGTATCTAAGGAGCGTGGATATACTACAAAAACTAAAATTTCCGCCGAAGAAAAGTTTTGGGCGCATTCCAGCACAATTCAAGCATGGGTAGAATCTGGATACGACACGAGACTTTTAGACATGCGTCTTGCGTTTCCGATCCTGAAAGAACTAACAAAAGTTGGCGATCTGTTAGCAAGAGAAAAATTCAAAGACGAGATCTTCAAGCGATTTAGCAGTGGATATCCTCCCGTAGTCCAGTATCTCATAAAGGAAGGATACTTAAAATTTCTCACTCAAGAAGAAATTGAAACACTCCTTCACGAGACGGACACCAATCAAATAAAATCCCTAGATTTAAGCGAGATGGGATTAAAAAAGTTTCCCAAATATGTGCTGGAATTTAATTCACTTGAGTATTTGGATTTAAGTAACAATAAGATTGATTACCTAACTGAAAATATTTCTGAAATAAAGAAGTTAAAATACTTAGATCTGCGATATAATAAGTTAAAGCACATTCCAGAATCCATAAATAAACTTAAAACGTTGAAAGCTCTCGAAATAATGGGTAATGATTTAAGAGATCTCCCCAGATCCTTGGGAAATCTTAGAAATCTTGAGGACTTATTTTTATCAAAAAATAAACTCAACAAATTATCATTCTCAATTCAAAATCTTTCAAGATTGAAAAGATTAAATTTAAGTAGCAATGATTTCAAATCAATTCCTAAAGAAGTATACCTATTAAAGAACCTGAAAATTTTTGCAGCTTCGAACATTAACCTAAACAAGATTTCTACAGAAATTGGGAATCTAAAAAAGTTAAAAACAATCAATTTCTCACAAAACAATCTAAAAAATTTACCAGAGCAGTTTGAAAATCTAACTGAATTAGAGGAAGTTTTTTTGGATCATAATTTACTTAAAAACCTTCCAGATTCATTTGGAGGTCTTCTAAAATTAAAAAAACTAAGACTGGAGCATAATAATTTATGGTCTATTCCAAAATCCCTTGGTAATTTAAAAAACTTAAAGGAACTTAATGTTAGTTATAACCCACTAAAAAAAATTCCAGAAGTGATCTTTTCTCTTCCAAATTTGAAATATTTACACCTTCCAAATAAAGAAATCAACCCACCTAAATTTTTTAAGACTAAATTTAAAAACACTATTATATCTCAACAAGAAATATGGTATTACAAAAAAGATTAAAAATAGTATTGATTCAAAAATAAATTATGAAAGGTCTTCAGGTCTGAAATCAATGAGAATCCTTTGAGAATGAGAAATTAACTCACTAAATAATTCGTCAAATTTATCCGCATCATGAAAAGCGGAGATAGGAAAAGCATTTTTTAAGGTGAAGGCACCAGACTCATATTCTTGTTTTAATTCTCTATATAATATTGAATCTATCCATTGTTCACTCCCCAATCTTACTCTAAATTGATTAACAACTGAACCGCCAATTTGTTGACCGTAAAAATTCTGCTTGATATATCCCTCATCCAAGATTTTGAATTGATTTGCATACAAAACATTGATTTTAGATGTCTCGAATCCTTGCTTTACAACAATAGTAGCCATATTTTTCACCATTAGGTAAACAACCCGAGCAATATTTTTTTGAAATCCGATGGGATCGCTTAAGTCTAACTTAACCGTAAATTCCGAACCCAAATTACCACTTGCAGACATTCCGCTAATTCTTGGTGTATAAAACACTACGTGGAAAACATTTTTTTCAAATTCGGCATTTTCTCCTGCTTCATAATAATTCTCGTTATAGTCAGTTAAAGCCTTGTATAATTGATCGTAGATGTGGAGAATGGGTGCTTTGATCTCATCTCGAATATTATAAATGGATTTAATATCTTTATCTCGATATAATTTAAAGTAATCCTTATACATGAAAGACCATACAATTTCTGAGATCTTTTCTATGTCAAAACTATCAGTAGGTATCCGTATTTTCATGCCCTTTCCTTGATAGGCGGGATTATTTTGAGCGTGTTGAGGTCCGATAAGATAAAATGAATCCTTTTTACCCTCAATTAAAATATCGGTTAATTGCTCTAGATAACTTTTTTTAGACGATTTGTAAAAGCCGT
Organism: uncultured archaeon; assembly: GCA_964653985.1. Lineage (GTDB taxonomy): Archaea > Asgardarchaeota > Lokiarchaeia > Sigyniarchaeales > SOKP01 > CAZZIC01. Next base: position 16,791 of record CAZZIC010000012.1, read on the forward strand.
CCAATAGGTCTAATATAAATAGATCTACCATTACATCTCTTGTATATTTCAGATCTAAATTTTGAGAAGAGAAATAATTAGTAATAATCTTTTCCACACCAGACTTTTCCAATGCTGGTCTCAACATATAAATAAGTTCTTGAAAACCATCAAGAATAAGCTTAGGTTTACCCTTATAGGCACTGCTCAAAAATTTCACAGGAGAAACTAAAGACTTGAAATAATCCCGATAAAACCTTGAAATCAATATCTTATTATATCTGAGCTGAGTAGTTCTTGTCCAATCTTTAAAATTCTGGCTCTGTACACCCGAATATAACTCGTGTATAAACGATTGTGCAGGATTAAACATAATTTCAAATTCTTTCATAGAAGTCAAGGAACCTTGCGAATCTTGGTATTTTGCATTTATTACGTAACGATGTCCTAAAAGAAGACCACTTGTCCAGTAATCTATAGCTCGTGAATAATAACCGATAATTGGGCCATGTCTTATACTATAATCTGAATCTAATCTGATTTTAAGTTTTTATTGTTTTTGATCATATTAGGTGCTATCTTTCTGATATCTAGCATTTATGAGAAGGTTTTTTATTTTTTTCATAAGTCTTGATCGTTTTTGATCATTAAATTTAGGGATATTCCAAAAAATCTAAGTTTTTTTTATTGAATCGTATAATTTCCTAAATCCTCATAATAATTTTCAGTCGTTTTAACGAATAGTTTCATAAATTTGTTTTATTTTATCGAAAAGGTAAATCTTTGTCTTCAGAATGTCGTAAAGCGATCATCACATTTAAATACTATTATGACATTTAGTAATAATGTAAAAAAATTGTGTTGATCGTTTCACAATTTAAAAACAATTTCATATCAACAAATAAAAAAAAAATAATAAAATTTATAGGATGTGGAAAGGAGTAGATAAATATGTGCAACCGATGCGATTGCGAGAATTACCTAAAATGCTCAATAGTCGGAACAATCCCAATAGGATTTTGTTGTGATAAATGTCTTTATTACAATGGAGATGAAGCATGTTTTCGTTCTAAGATGAATGTCATTAAAAAAATTCCTCCCAAACTCAGGGGCGAGTCTGAAAAAAAAGCCATATTACCTAAGGCATTTTGTCAAAAATCTCATAATAAAGTTTCGCAATATCAAACTATTGCGAAAGAACTTGCCAGCGAAGAGGAATTAATTTAAGAGAATTAGATCCATAATGCATTTTAGATAAAAATAAGGATAGTAAAAATAGAGAAAAAGATAGATTAAAATATATCAATTTAAAAATTCATTAAAAATTGGCTAATGAATGGGATTCATTCGAGTGAAGAATTCCAATAAAAAAAATAGAAGAGAGTGAATAAAAGATGTGCAACAATTGTAACTGCGATTTTTATGACCGTTGTTCGATAGTAGGACATATAACAAGCCCTTTTCATTGTTGTGAGAAGTGCGACCTTTATGATGAGGCGCATACTTGTTTGAAGATGAATTCAAAAAGAAAAGATTCAGGGGAGGATAAAAAGTACCCCTTCCCAAAAATACGTCCTATTACTACTATTATCGAGAATGGCATCTTAAAAGTCGTGGTGGAACAGAATGGAGAGGAATTCCCATTATATATTGATATTGAAAAACAATTGAGTGCCAGATAATCTCCATACTTGATAAAAAATCGGAAATTTATTCAGATTCAATTTCAAACGCATTATTTTTCACTTCCTATATCAAAATTACAAATTTATGGGAAGAAAAATGGTAAGTATTAACTTTGAATTTAGAAATGAGATTTTGAAGCTCAACGCTTCTTTAAGCTATTGTTATCAATGCTCTACATGTTCGGGCGGATGTCCAGTAGCCTTTTTAACCGAAGGAAGATATAATCCAAGAAAGATCATAGAGGAAGCCATTTTAGGATTAGAAGAAAAATTGATTACTGCCCAAGACCCAAACGTGTGGCTTTGTTCTACCTGTCAAAAATGTTTTGAGGAATGTCCTCAAGATGTTAAGCTAACCGAAATTTTTACTCTTATAAAAAATAGGTGTTTTGAAAAAGGCAACTTTCCTGAGGCTTTTTTATTACAAGGAAAAGAAGTGTGTAAAAACGGTATAGCAATTCCATATTCCAGAGCGATTCTTTCAAGAAGAGAGAAATTCAATCTTCCTGAGGTAAATACAATTCAAAAGGATGAATTAAGAGTATTGATGGAAGAAACAGGTTTTAACAAAAAATTACAAGGAGGCGATAAGAGAGATGAGTTATGATATTTTTCTTGGATGTGTAATCCCTGCCCGATTACCTTTCTTAGAAATATCTTCGAGGAAGATATTTGATAAACTCGGGATTAAACTGAATGATATTTCTGGGTTTAGTTGTTGTCCGGATCCAACAGGTATTGAGCAAATCGATCATAAACTCTGGTTGACATTAGGGGCCAGAAATTTAGCCTTATCCAATAATGGAAGTCAAGGGATAATGTCCTTTTGCTCGGGCTGTGTCGAAACTCTAAAGGGTGTAAATCATTATTTTAATGAAGATTCCAAGATAAAAGAAGAAACGAATTCATATTTAGATAAAATCGGAAAGACATACGATGGTAACACAGAGGTTAAACATTTCGCACAAGTATTATACGAGAATCTAGACAAAGTAGAAAAAAATGTGGAAAGAGAATTAGAAGGATTTAAGGTAGCGGTTCATTATGGATGCCATTATTTAAAGCCATCTGAAATTATTCAATGGGATAATCCGATTAATCCTTACACAATCGATGAAATTGTCAGATCGTTAGGGGCGGAAAGTATGGATTATGAGCTTAAGATGGAGTGTTGCGGTAATCCAATCGAAAAATCAGATGAAGATTTATCCTTGCTTATGATTGAAAATAAATTTAAATCAATACAAAAATCGGGGGCTAATTGTGTTTGTGTTGTTTGTCCTGCTTGTTATCAGCAATTTGATTTTAATCAGAGAGAATTAAATAAGAAGAATGTGCATGAATTTAACTTCCCAGTATTTTATCTCTCTGAGCTTGTTGCGTTAGCTTTTGGTTTTGATCCATCCAAATTAGGATTTAAATATCATCGAGCAAGACCTAATAAATTATTTGAAGAAATTAAGTTAGTCTCATAATAGAATAGGAATCATTTAAAAGGTGAAATATTAAATGAACTCAAATAGAGCTCTTGTTATTGGAGGGGGTATCTCAGGAATCCAATCAGCTTTAGATTTAGCAAATATGGGTATTCATGTTGATTTAGTGGAGAAAAAGCCTTGCATCGGTGGAAGGATGGCTCAATTGGACAAAACATTTCCAACAAATGATTGTTCAATTTGCATTCTAGCACCGAAGTTATCGGACTGTTATAGGCATCCCAATATTAATTTGCATACGCTTTCTGAGATTAAGAGTATTGATGGGCGACCGGGAAATTTCAGAGTAGAGGTTTTAAAGCATGCAAGGTATGTAAAAGAGGAGGAATGTATAAATTGCGGAGATTGTTCTGAGAAATGTCCGATGCGAGTCGATGATGAATTTGATAGGGGATTAAGAAAGCGAAAAGCAATTTATATGTATTATCTTCAAGGAGTCCCTGCAGTGATGACAATAGATAAAGAAAATTGCTTATGGTTTACAAAAAACGCATGTCGAATATGTGAAAAAAATTGTGATAGGGATGCGATAGATTTCGAGCAAAAGGATCAGATTATAACCTTAGATAATATCGGTTCAATTATTATCGCTACGGGTTATGATATGTTAGAAGATGTTGATACTTTAGAAAGGTATGGTCATAAAAGATTTAGAAATGTGATAACTGCTTTAGAGTTTGAAAGATTATTATGTGCTTCGGGGCCTCAAGAAGGGCATATTAGACGATTTTCTGATGGAGAAGAACCTAATAAAATAGCATTCATTCAATGTGTAGGGTCTCGTTTAAATAAAGAAAGGAATTATTGTTCTTCCATTTGTTGTATGTATACAACAAAAGAAGCTATGATAGCGTACGAACATAATGATGACTTAGAATCCAGTGTATTTTACATAGATATGAGAGCAGGAGGAAAAGGGTTTCAATCTTTTATTGAAAGAGGGGAAAATGAATATAATATCAATTATATAAAAAGTAAAATCGGTAAAATTGATATAGATGAAAATGAAAATCCTGTAATTACTTTTGAAGACTTGGAAAGCTCCAGAATCAAAAAGGAAAAATTTGATATTGTAGTGTTAGCCACTTGTATAATTCCTCCCACTGATATAGGCAGTTTGGCAAAAATATTAAACATAGAATTGGATAAAAATCAATTTATTAAAACAAAACACTATTCTGATATTGAAACTAATCAGAAAGGGATATTTACATGTGGTTGTTCTCATGAACCTATGGATATTCCACGTTCTGTTGCAGAAGCAAGCGCAGCAGCTATGAAAGCAGCAGAAATAATAAAAGAAGAGTGATAATTATGGAAAAAAATAGTGAAGACCATTTAGATGATGTAAAAGTAGGTGTTTTTGTTTGTCATTGTGGCTCAAATATAGGAGGACTTATTGATTGTAAGGAGTTGGCTGATTACGCCCAAGAACTTCATAACGTTAAATATAGTGAAGATAATTTATATACATGTTCTGAAACGGGTTTAACGAGTATCAAAAACGCAATACAAGAATATGATTTAAATAGAGTAGTTGTTGCCTCTTGTACTCCGAGAACACATGAACCATTATTTCGAAAGACGATTGAAGAGGCAGGTTTAAATCAATATCTTTTTAATTTTGTTAATATTCGTGATCAATGTACTTGGGTTCATATGAAAGAACCTGAGAAAGCATTCCAGAAGGCGAAGGATTTAATTAAAATGGGAGTTTCTAAAGCTTCTAAATTGGAAGCATTAGAGGATATAGTGATAGATATAATCCCCTCAGCTCTGATCATAGGAGGAGGTGTGACTGGGATGTCGGCTGCTTTAAGTTTAAGCAATCTCGGATATAAAACCTATCTTATTGAAAAGGAAAAGAGGTTAGGAGGAAAATTAAACTCACTTTATAAACTATTTCCCGACAATAAAGAGGCTTCTTTAGTATTAGAAGACTTTAAAAGAAAAATAGAGAACGCAAATAATTTAGAAATATTCACTTCAGCTATGATTAATGATATCAATGGATTTGTGGGAAATTATGAAGTAAAAATCGCACATAATCGAGAAATATTGGACATAAATACGGGGGTGATTATTGTTGCTGTCGGGGCTGAACCATATAAACCTGAGGGCTTATTTAACTATGATAATAAGAAAATTATTACTCAATTTGAGTTAGAAAACAGACTAAAAGAAGAAAAAGAAATAGCTGAAAATGTTGTAATGATTTTGTGTGCCGGAGCAAGAAGTGAGGAAATTCCTTATTGTTCCAACGTTTGCTGTATGACATCAATCAAAAACGCCTTGATTCTAAAAGAAAAAAATCCAAGTGCTAACATCACCCTTCTTTTTAGAGATATTTATACTCCGGGTACAAAATATGAAGAATTGTACACAGAAGCCAGAAAAAAGGGAATTATTTTCATTAAATATTCTCCTGAAAAAGAATTGGAAATTCAAGAAAATCAAATAAATGTATATAATGAATTCTTGGGAGAGATAATTACTATACCCTATGAACTTATTGTTTTATCCACTCCTTTGATCGCTAATGATGATAATAAACAATTAGCCAAATTTTTGAAAGTTCCATTAGAGGATAATAATTTCTTTTTAGAAGCGCATGTAAAATTGCGTCCCGTTGATTTTGCAACAGATGGAGTCTTTTTAGGAGGGTCAGCAAAATGGCCAACTAATATATCCGAAGCTATTTCTCAAGGATACGGAGCTGCAGCGAGGGCAAATACAATACTTTCTCATTCAACACTTGAAGTTGAAGGTGCTACTGCTAATCTCCCAGAATGGAATAAGGATCTTTGTAAAGGTTGTGAGGTATGTATTAAAGTTTGTCCATTTAATGCCATAAAAAAGAATGAAGATGATGAGATTGAAATTATTAAGGCATTATGTAAAGGATGTGGAACTTGTACCGCCACTTGCACACAAAAAGCACTTACAATTTATCATTTTACGGATGACCAAATTTTATCTGAAATACACGCGTTAGGAGGGAAAGAAATCATATGAGTTTTGAACCGAAAATTTTAGGATTTTTATGTAATTGGTGCTCTTATGCAGGGGCAGATTTGGCAGGAGTAAGTCGAATTCAATATCCTCCAAATCTAAGAGTCATAAGAGTAATGTGCAGTGGAAGGGTGGATCCAGAATTTATTTTTGAAGGATTCTTACAAGGATTAGATGGAATCATCGTGATGGGATGTCATCCAGGAGATTGTCACTATTTAGAGGGGAATTATGAGGCAGAAAGGAAATATGAGATGATTTCTCAATTATTAGGATTAATAAATATGGAAGATCGTGTTGATTTAAAATGGGTTTCGGCTTCAGAGGGAAAAAGGTTTGCCGAAGTGATTACCAATTTTACTAATAAAATAACTGAACTTGGACCTTCCCCTTTGGGTGACGGGGGAAACAAATCTCTTTTCAAGAACATGAAGGCGGCAAAAAAAGCAGTAAGCGCTTATAGGCTTAGGGCTTTAGTTGGAAGGAAAAGAACCTTAATCGAGAGGGGTAATGTGTATAATGAGAAGATCTCAGAAGAAAAATTTGATAAAATCTTTTTAAATGCTATAAAAGATGAATTTATCCGGCAGAGAATAATATTAAGTTTGGAAGAAGGTCCTAAGTCTGTATTGGACATTTCAAAAGAATTAAACGAAAATCCAGAAGAAATTTTAAATCACATCCTTATATTAAAAGGGCGAAGTCAAGTGGGAATGAATAAAATAATGGATACAACCCCAATTTATGAATATATAATGGAGGGATAATTATGGGAAAAGTTGGAGCAGTTATGGTATTAGGAGCGGGAATAGGAGGGTCTCAAGCAGCACTCGATTTAGCAGATTCGGGTTATAAAGTATATTTAGTAGAATCTACAAAGAGCATAGGCGGCGTTATGGCACAATTGGATAAGACCTTTCCTACTAATGATTGTGCGATGTGTATTGTATCCCCCAAGTTAGTAGAGACGGGTCGTCATGAAAATATAGAACTTCTAATAAATTCAACAATAGACGAGGTGAAAGGAGAAGCAGGGAATTTCACAGTTTCGGTTCTACAAAAATCTCTCTTTGTTGACATTGATAAATGTACCGGTTGTGGAGTATGTGGTCAAGAATGCCCCGTTGAAGCAATTGATATTTTTAATGAACGATTAGCAAAATATAGTGCGATTTCTGTAAAATATCCTCAAGCAGTTCCGTTAGTTTACTCCATAAATAAGGATAAGTGTATAGGATGCGGAATTTGTCAAGGAGTATGTAAAGCTAAAGCAGTTCAATATGATCAAGAAGATACATTTCGAGATCTGAATGTGGGAGCTATAATTTTAGCTCCAGGTTTTGATGAATTTGATCCTTCAAATATCCCTGAACTTGGATATGGAATATATCCGAATGTCTTGTCAAGTATCGAATTTGAACGAGTATTGAGCGCTAGTGGTCCTTATAGCGGTAAAATTCTAAGATCTTCAGATGGGGAAGTTCCAGAAAAGATTGCTTTCATTCAATGTGTAGGATCAAGAGATTATAAAGATGGACAGCCATATTGTTCTTCCGTTTGTTGTATGTATACTGCCAAACAAGCAGTTATAGCTAAAGAACACATGCATCAAGTAAATCCCACAATTTTTAGTATGGATATAAGAGCCTATGGAAAAGATTTCGATAAGTATATAGAACGAGCTAAAGAGGAATATGGAGTGAGATATATCAGAAGTCGTATATCGAAAATTGACCAGACTTCGGATAATAATTTATTGTTAAGATATGAAGATAAAGATGGGAAAATTAATGAAGAAATTTTTAACATGGTAATTCTCTCTGTTGGGTTGAATCCACCTGATGATGCGAATTACATTTCTAAGAAATTTGGTGTAAAACTAAATAAATTTAACTTTGTGAATACAGATAACTTTAATTTGGTTAAGACTAGTCGGAATGGAATCTATTCATGTGGAGCTTTTACAGCTCCAAAAGACATTCCTGAAACAGTTACTCAAGCTAGTGCCGCAGCTGGATGTGTAAATAAATTATTACATGGAAAACGAGGAACTCTAATTACGGAAAAAACACTTCCACCCGAAATTTTTGTAGCAGGGCAACCTCCAAGAATAGGAGTTTTTATCTGTCACTGCGGGATCAATATAGGGGGGGTTGTAGATGTTCCAGAGGTTACAAGGTATGCCAAAAATTTACCCAATGTTGTATTGGCTGACAGAAATTTATATACATGTTCTGCTGATACTCAAACTATCATTAAAGATAAAATTAAAGAATATAATTTAAATCGAGTTGTAGTCGCTTCTTGTACACCGAGAACTCATGAACCTTTATTTCAAGAAACAATAAGGGAAGCGGGATTAAATAGATATCTCTTCCAGATGGCAAACATCAGAGATCAATGCTCATGGGTTCATATGAATCGTCCAAAAGAAGCGACAGAAAAGGCAAAAGATCTGGTAAGAATGGCGATTAACAAAGCAAGATACATCCAACCCTTAGAAAGAATTAAATTAGATATTATACAAAAAGTTTTAGTTATTGGTGGAGGAATCAGCGGTATGACTGCAGCTTTAAATTTCGCTAATCAAGAGTATGAAACTTATTTAATTGAAAAAAAGGAAGTATTGGGAGGACATGCGAGAAATATCTTTACTACTCTTGAAGGTGAGAATGTTCAAAACTTTTTAAACACTCTTATCGAAGATGTTAAGTCAAATGACCGAATAAAAGTATTTACAAAAGCTCAAATAAAAGATGTAGAGGGATATATCGGAAATTTTAAGACTGCAATAATTCACGGAGAAGAGGGTGAGAAAAAAGAACTAGAACATGGAGTCATTATAGTTGCAATTGGGGCAAATGAGTATAGACCTCAAGAATATTTATTTGGGAAAGATCTTCGTGTTGTATCTCAATCTGAATTTGAGTTTGTACTAAATGAAACAAATGAAATCAAGGAAAAGAATACTGTTGTAATGATCCAATGCGTTGGATCTCGAAATGAAGAACATCCCTATTGCAGTAAAATGTGTTGTGCTGAAGCTATTAAAAATGCTTTACTTGCTAAAAAAGTCAATCCTAAGCTAGAAATAATTATTTTATATCGTGACATTAGAACTTACGGATTTAAAGAGGAATATTATAGAAAAGCGAGAGAAAAAGGAGTAATATTTTTACGTTATGATGAGGAAGAGCCTCCAGAAGTTCATAATGATAATAAAAGACTACAAGTAAATTTGAAAGCACCAAAATTGGGCGAGATTTCGTTTGATACAGATTTAGTTGTGTTAAGCGCTGGGATCGAAGCTTCAAAAGAAAATGAAAAGTTAGCTAAAATGCTAAAAGTTCCTATTAATGAAGATAATTTTTTCTTAGAGGCACATGTAAAATTAAGACCGGTTGATTTTGCAACTGAGGGAATATTTGTAGCTGGTTTGGCTCATGGTCCAAAACCAATAGAGGATTCTATATCTCAAGCGAATGCGGTGGTTTCAAGAGTTTGTACAATTCTATCAAAGGATGAAATAGAAGCAGAAGGGAAAGTTGCTAATGTAAATCCCGAAAAATGTAGCGGTTGTGGGATGTGTATTGAAAATTGTGCATATAATGCAATTGAATTAATAGATGATAGAAGATTTGGAAGAATTGCGGCTGTTAATCAAGCATTATGTAAGGGTTGTGGAGCATGCTCAGGTAATTGTAGGTCTTGTGCTATAGATGTATTAGGATTTAATGATCAACAAATATATTCAATGATAACCGGGAGGTTATAAATCATGAATGAAACGATAATAGAAAAAAAGGAAGGCAGGGAAGTAAAGGAGGATTGGGAACCTAAAATTATAGCCTTCTTGTGCAATTGGTGTTCTTACGCAGGAGCTGACTTAGCAGGAGTCAGTAGAATTCAATATCCTCCGAATATTAGAGTGGTAAGGGTGCCTTGCTCTGGTAGAATTAATCCTTTTTTCTTAGTAAAGAGTTTAGTTGATGGATGGGATGGAATTATAGTTTCGGGATGCCATCCAGGGGATTGTCATTATATTAGTGGAAATTTAGTCGCGAGAAGGCGATTTGCGATACTAAATGATATATTAGAATTTATTGGAATCGAGCCCGAAAGGTTAAATTTTATGTGGGCATCAGCAGCAGAAGGAGAAAGATTTGCTACACTAGTTAAAAAAGCCACAGAGAAAGTAAAAAAGATTGGCCCGAATGAAAAATTTAAAAAAAATTGGAAAGAAGAAAATTGGTGAGAAATTATGAATCGATCAAAAGAGAATGAAGAAATTACCCAATCTATTCAAAGGATTTCGAGAGATTTGTTGGAACGAGGAGAAGTAGATATAGTAATTGGATACAGAGAAGGAACAGTCCCATTTAACACAATTCCTTATATCGCAAAAAATCCTGAAGAAGTAGAAAATTTAATTTGGAATAACTTATGTCACATTAATTTGGCCAAATATATTCCTTCAATAAAAGATCTAATTAATTTAGAAGATACGAATGAGCTTAAAGTAGGAGTGGTTGCTAAAGGATGCGTTGCAAGAGCCTTAAATCATTTGATACTTGAAAATCAAATTAATCCAAATGAAATAAGAATTATTGGGATAGAATGTAATGGAGTACTCAACCGTACAAAAATCTTAAATGAATTTCAAAATAAGGAAATTTTAGAAATCCATATTGAAGATGAGGAAGTAGTAGTAAATGGAAGAAATTTTGAAGAAAAGCTCCCATTTAACGATTATTTAATGAGTACTTGTAATAGCTGCAATATCAAAGCACCCCCTAACTCTGGAAAATTATCGGATTTAGTCATCGGATCAACTAATAGTGATAAAACTATTGAGGATCAGTTCGAGGATGTGATAGAATTTGAAAATAAAACGCCAGAAGAAAGATGGGAAGAAATTAAAACCATTCTAAGCCCTTGTATTAGGTGTTATGCATGTCGAGAAGCTTGCCCTCTCTGTTATTGTAATCTTTGTTTTGTAGATCAGAATATGCCTAGATGGTTTGGTAAAACTACTCAATTTTCTGACACAATAGTATTTCATATAATAAGAGCATTACATTCGGCAGGTAGATGCGTAAGTTGTGGAGCCTGTAGTAGTGCATGTCCAATGGGTATTGATCTAAATATTCTAACAAGGAAATTAAAAAAAATCGTAAAAGATCGGTTTGATTTTACCAGTGGACTTGACCTAGAAACCTTACCACCGATGATGTGCTATGAAATGGAAGATAGAGAAGAATTTATGTTAAAAGAGGAATAGAAGGTGAAAAAATATTGATAGAAAAAATATTACATAAAAGAAATATTGACAAGTTTTTTAAATCTGTTAAAGAAAAATATAATTTTTATGCTCCGGTTAAAGAAAATCAAAACATTCTTTTTAAAAAGGTCTCAGATCCCGAGGAGATAGAGCTTGATTATTTTAATTCAAAAATACCTCCAAAAAGTATCATTTTCCCTAAAATTGAAACTTTATTTAGATTTAAAAAAGATGAGAATGGAATTAAAATTAAAAAGCCTGAGAAATCTGAAAAGAAGAATTTAATTTTTGGGATCAGGTCATGTGATGTTGCTAGTTTTGAAGTATTGAAAGAATTTTTTGGATCTGGTAAGTTTAAGGATGATATAGTTTTAAATAAGATTGAAAACACCCTATTGATTGGATTGGGGTGTAATTTTCCAACATCCACTTGTTTTTGTACATCTGTAAACGGAAATCCCTTTGGAACTGAAAATATGGATATTTTTTTGACAGATTTAACTAACAAATATCTTATCCAATCAATTACGAATGATGGAGAAAGATTATTAGAATCTTTGGATTTTCTGGATGAACCAAGAAAAGGAGACTTTGAACAAGCTTCAGATTTAAAAACCCAAGCAGAACTCCAAATTTCCTCTAAATTAGAATTAAAGGATACTCCCCAAATTTTATATAACAATTTTGACCACGAAATCTGGACCGAATTAAGTCAGAATTGTATAGGGTGTGGAACGTGTTCCTATTTATGTCCAACTTGCCATTGTTTTGATGTCATTGATGAAAATGATCATTATAATAACAAGGGCAGAAGAATCAGAATTTGGGATACATGTCAATATACTCTTTTCACAAGAGAAACAAGTGGACATAATCCGCGACCAAAAAGAAAACAAAGATTAAGACAACGCGTACTTCATAAATTTAGTTATTATCCTATGAATTATGATATTATTGGATGCACGGGATGCGGAAGATGTCTGAAGTTTTGCCCCGTAAACAATGATGTAAGGAAAATACTCGAAAAGTTTAATGAATTAGAAAATAAAAAAGAGGAGGAGATTATTGTTGCTTGAATTGTATATTCCAAAATTAACACGAATAGAAAATATTATTTCTGAAAATAACGCTAATGATATAAAGACATTAGATTTAGTTTTCCAAGATGAATCTGAGTTTAAAGATTTTGAATATATCCCTGGACAATTTGCAGAATTAAGTTTGTTAGGGATGGGAGAGTGCCCAATAGGTATTGCCAGTTCTCCTACGGAAAAGGATTCCGTCAAATTCACAATTAAGAGAATGGGGAGAGTTACTACAGCGATTCATAATTCTGAGGTGGGAGATATTATTGGTATAAGGGGTCCTCTTGGGAATGGATGGCCAGTAGAAGAGATGAAAGGAAAAAATATAGTTATCATTGGTGGAGGTTTTGCATTTTCCACCTTAAGATCGCTAACTGAATACCTTTTAGACGACAATCACAGATCTGATTATGGTGATATCACCATTGTTTACGGAAATCGTAATTCCAGAGAAGTTCTTTATGAACAGGATTTAGAGAGATGGCAGAAAAGAGACGATATTAAAGTTATTCTTACTATCGATCAAGAAGAAGAGGATTGGGATGGGAGAGTTGGATATGTCGCACCAGTTGTTAAGGAAGTTTCTCCATCCCCGGAAAATTCGATTGCTACGGTTTGTGGCCCACCAATTATGATTGAAACAACCATTGACGTTTTAGAAGAACTTAACTTTGATCATAAACAAATTTTAAATTCTCTTGAAATGAGGATGAAATGTGGTGTTGGAAAATGTGGAAGATGTAATATTGGAAATAAGTTTGTTTGTGTTGATGGACCGGTTTTCTCCCTGGCTGAATTAAAAAAAATGCCAAAAGAATATTAATAAAGGTGGCAAAAAAATGAATGAAATTATGGAAAATAAAAAAGCTACAGAAGTTTTACCTAAAACTTTTGAAGATTTAAAGAAAGAAGTTCACGAAAGGGATCTATGCGGAGAATGTGGAGGCTGCGTAAGTTTTTGTTCCGCTTCAGATATTAAAGCCATAGTAATGTCGGAGGAAGGTCCACCAAAATACTTTAACAAAGAAAACTGTCTTGAGTGTGGAATCTGTTATCTGGTATGTCCCCAAACACACGTATTAAATGAGGAACTAAACTCAAAATTTGAATACAAGCCTCCAATGGGAAGTTGGAAGAAAATTGTTTCAACTCAAGCTTCTTCCAGTAAAATTAAAAAGGTAGCAACCGATGGAGGAGTGGTAACTGCTCTTTTAATCTACTTATTAGAAAATCATTTAATAAACGGAGCAATTGTATCAAAAAGAAAAGGTCCTTTCAATCGAGTACCCTTCTTTGCAACTACCAATGAAGAACTTATTGAAGCTGCTGGGTCCCATTTTGAACTTTCTAGTCAAGTAATGGGATTAGAGGATTATAGTACTTTTATACCCACGATTACAAAACTAAAAAAGCTAATTACTACTGATCTCATGAATATAGCAGTTGTTGGAACCCCTTGTCAAATTCATTCAATTAGAAAAATGCAAGAATTAAGCATATTACCTGCTCATATTGTTAAATATACATTTGGATTATTTTGTAATTTAAACTTTAATTTTGATAAAGAAGACAGAGACGAGATGGAACATAAATTCAATTTTTCATTTGAAGATGTAGATAATATGAATATTAGGGAAGCTTTACTCCTTCATTTTCGGGATGATCATAAGGTTAAGATTGATTTTGAGGAATTACACCCATATGTACGTTCAGCGTGCTTTGGTTGTAGCGACTTTTCTAATGTATATGCCGATCTTTCATTCGGTGGTTTGGGATCCGATAAAAAATATACCACGACAATAATACGGACAGAAAAAGGTGAGAAAGTTTATAAAAATGCCTTAAAAGAAGGTTATATAAGCGAACCTTTTCCATTAAACACATCTGTAAAAAAATCAGAAATTTTAGCCAAAGTAATTAGTTTCTCTCAAAGGAAAAAACAAAGAGCAGAAAAAAAATTAGAAAATTTGTAATGTATCTTAATTTTTTTTCCTTATATTTTCACTTTTAAACTACTTTCTATAAAGAAGGTTATGAGATCGAGAATAAGATTTTAATCTTTTATTCTTTTTATCATACTAAAAATTTTTGAAAAGAATCCCTTATCATCTTTCTTCCTCTCATCGATTTTGCTATAATAGTTTTTTATTTGTCTTTTTAAAGCATCTTCAAATTCTTTAAAGATGTGGAGATCTACACTACCTTGATCCATAGCATGAATTTCTTTTTTATACATTTCGTGAAAGTTATGTAATGCTTCCCTTGCTTCTCTTTCTATATTTATTTTTTTGAGAGATTTATCCATAATCGCAATTAAAATAAGTTCATGTTCTTGGACTACGAGAACATCCGAGTCTCCACCTTTGATTAAGGATTCGCTTAAAGATCCAATTTGCTCTTCAGAAAAATTTTTTATGGCACTAAAGAAGGGGGCAATTAACTCTTCATTAAAGGTTTCATCAACTTTAACAGAAACTAAAGGAACTCCGTTAGATGTAGAAATAATAACCGCTTTTACTTCATGCTTTCTTTCTTTAAGCTCGTCAGCCATAACCCTTACCTCAATAATCCTATTATCTCAATTTTTAGACAAAATAATATAATATCCACATAAGAAAAATAAATTACTAATTAATAAGATTTGGCTTATCACTAATAGGCGGTTTTTTCTACTAATTTAAATAATTAATTTATGAATTAATTATATGATTTCAGATTTAACAAAAAAACAAAAGAAAAAGAATAATACAATTATCTGTAATATTTGCGAAAAACCGATCAAGCTCAATTTAGCAATCTATTACATAAACGCACAACCAGTTTTTGTATGTAATCACTGCCATCTAAAATTACCAACAAGAATTAAAAAATTATCAACAATTAAAAAAATCGCCAATAAATCAATCCCTAGCATTTAAGATTGATTGATCATATTTTAAAAAAAAAGAACGGTTCATCTATCCAAACTGATTTTATGAAAAAAAGAAAAAGGTGATTTTTTTAGAGGTTTCTCAGCCTTGGATTAAGTGCATCCCGAAGTCCATCTCCGAAAAGCATAAAACCTAAAACTGTTATTAAAATCATAAACCAGACCATAGAGAAGGCCAAGGTGCTATATAGAGCTTATTACGAGCGAAATTAATATCATTTCCCCATCCAATTAGATTTGGATCAGCGAATCCCAAATAAGAAAGTTCTGCTAACGCTAAAATTATCCCTCCTATATTGAATGTAACAGCGATAATGATCGGTTGAATTACGTTTGGTAGAATATGTTTAAACATAATTATCCAATTATTGGCGCCCGAAACTCGTGCTCCTTCTACATATAGCTAGTTAGTAACAACTAGTTAGGAATAACTTTATCATAAGGTTTTTGGAATTTATGTATTTAAGTCGTGTGATAAGGAATTTATTAAAAAGAATTAGAGTATGAGATTAATTATATATTTGCACCGAACATGTTAGGAAAAAGTTTTTTATAAACACTAAGATTTAAGAAAATGCATAATAATTGAGAAAAAAGAGTAGTGAATCAAATGAGTATAACTTTATATTTATATGGGGATCTTAAAAAGGAGATCAAACCACAAAAACATAAGCCCGGAATTCCAACCAAACTTAGGATAAAGAAAGAGGATAATATTGATACGATTCACGATATTTTAGAAAAGATAAAGCTTAAACCTAATAAAGTGAGTCATATTTTTGTAAATGGAAAATATTGTGGCTTAGGAAAGAAAGTAAAAGGTTCGGAGAGAATTGGGCTTTTCCCAAGAAATATGGCATTAAATTTTGCCGAGATTGAGAAAAATAACCCTATTCGTGTTTATATTAAACTTTCAGAGAATCTGAAATTTCAAAAGAATTTGTCTGAATTTAAAACAAGAATCCCGGAAGGAAGCACCTTAAAATATTTACTAAAGAAAATCAATCTAACACCAGATTTGAAGGAATTAAAGGTTATCAAGAACGACACTCAAGTTCACTCACTAAATCTTATTATTCAAGAAGGAGATAGACTCCAAATTAGTACTTTAAAATAAGTTAATTTTAATATTAGTTTTAATCAAGCTGAATTTTAGAAAGCGGATAAATCGCTATATTGTTCTTAAGGACTAGATTTCCCATTATTCATCTTTAAAATGTGTTATATTAATTTATGTGTGTAGAATATTTATCATCACTTTACAAAAGATCCAAAGCTCAAGAAAACTTGATTTTTAAGATTTAATCAAAAACTTCTATAATGATTTCATTTTTACCCTAATTAATAAATTTGCTTAAACTATTTAACTTAAATGACTGATGGATTCTTTCGAACGTGTTTACGCATCCTTTCAAAACAAATATAGGGATCGGCCTCCAATCTTACCGCATATAGGTGACCATGCGGGTATTATTAACGGATATTCATTTAAGGAAATGTATCGAAATAGTACCGCAGTTGCTAATGCTCATCTTAAGGCTTTAGAATTATACGGTTACGACTTTACTACAATCCAAGTAGAGCCAAGTTGGCCAGTAGTGGAAGCTTGCGGAGCAAAAATTACTTATCCCAAAGATAAAAGTCCGTGGATTCTCTCCCACGCGGTAAAAAACGAGAATGATCTAAGTAAATTAGAAGTTCCCGATTTCTTAGAATCCGCGGGATCAAAAACGATGATCGAAGGTACAAAAATTCTCTCAGAAAATGCGGGTGTCCCGGTGGTCGCATATATGACAGGTCCCTTAACATTTAGTCTGCAATTAATGCCCTATGAGAAATTAATTGGCGAAATGATGAAAAGACCGACTTTTACCCATTCTGTTATTAAAAAAAGTGTGGAAATAATAAAAGAATATATAACGTTCTTGAAAGAAGCGGGAGCTACAATATGTATTATCTGCGAGCATGATGTTCAGTTAGTCTCCCCATACATCTTTAAAACATTTAGCTTAAACTACCTCGGAGACCTTTTGGATATCTATCAATATAATATCCTCCATCTTTGTGGAAAAGTCCATACCCAGCTTCGAGAAAATGTTAGTTTTCTTAAAGACGTGCAGAATTTACAAATTATCAATATCGGGCCTGAGCTTGATATAGCATCGACACAGAGAATGGTTGATTTCGAAATTGGCATTGCTGGAAACATTGATCATAGGAAACTACTTCCGAATGGAACTCCTAATGAGATTGTTTCTACCGTTCACAAAGCAATTGGCACAAGTAATGGAGATAATCGATTTATTGTAGCGCCTGGATGTGAAATTACGGTAGATACTCCTATAGAAAATGTTAAAGCTCTTGTTAATAGTGTGAAAACGTATAGAAAGAAAAATTAGAAAAAATCAAAAAAAATATCTTAGTTCATATAGGGTTATTCTAAGATCTTTTCCTATTTTTTCTCATCTTTTTCGAAAAGTTTATCCATTTTTTCAATTAAGGTGATAGCTTTCATTCCTTTGTCTGTTATCGCATAATAGGAAAATTTCCTTCCCTTTTTATCCGGTTTCATCTCATTCTTTAAAAAGATATTATTCTTCAGAAGTGCAATGTGGTATGCTAATTTATTTTTCTTAATATGGAGAATATCCGCAATTTCATTAAAACTGAAGTTACCATCTTTATTCTGATACATCAAATATAGGATTTTTAGCCTTAATTGATTAGATAGGACGCTTAACGCTCTTTCATATTTCCTTAATTCTTTCTTGTTAAATTGCGGTTCGTTAAATCGAGACATAAATTTTTCACCAATAATTAATCTTTATTTATATATTTAAATGTTTTGATCAAGTCAAAAAAAGTTGACCTTATGCATCAATATAAATAGTTTCATCCTTTTTTGTTTTTTTTATTTTAGTATCCTAAAGCTTGTTAGATGTTTTTCAATAATTTTCCAAGCTTCTTCGATACTCTTATAGGAATAAACATGTCCATATTCGGTTAAAAAAGCTAAAGACTCTTCAAGAACAACTCCTCCCTCATCACTATAAAGAGGATGATATTCAGTTTTACAAAAAATCTTATTCTTAGAGCAATAAATGGTTTTTTAAAAAAAAGTATTATATCTTTGTTTATCTAAAACTTGCTATTTGATACATTTAATTAGAAAAATTAAAATCCATTAATAATAATATCTTTCGATAAAAGTATTATCTATTCTGATATTTAAATAAAAAGAGAGGATACTTTGAAATAATTATTGATTTTCTGATCAGTATAAATGATTGAAGTTTTTCGTATTGGTTTTAAAGATAGATGATACTTAATTTCTTTAAGGGACAAAATTAACCTATTGAAGTTTTTTAGGATTCTGGCAGATTATTTATTTGGATAGCTCTCATACTTCGCTTTAAGTAGTGCAAATACAGAATAAAGAGATTATAATTAAAGGTTCAAAAAATTTTTATCTTAATTTATGTAAATTCTAAATATAGTAGAAAATTATTTTGATATTTTTTCAGTCCAGAGTAAATTAAAGACATTATAGTGAGCATAAAAAAGAGATGTAGCTTGTTAATGATTTTTTATATTGGTTTAAGTTTATTAATATATTTAGGATTGTCTATCAATAAATTTCTTAAAATGCTTATTTTTTATAAGTTTTCAAAAGCCAATTTAGCTATAGGCTTTAAGGTTTTTCAGTCATTTTCTTGGACTTCTATGTTTTTTAATAGATTTAATACTTAAGTTGCTTAAATGGAAAAATCTATGAGGAAAAAAAGGATGTTTTTTTTAGATGATAATTAATGATTATTGAAAAATGTTTAAGATATTTTTGTCAAATGACACTATCAGAAGATAAAAAAGGAAAAAGTAAGGTAATAGGTGTAAATCCTTTTGCATAAATAATCTAAATATATAATTAAGCTTGGAAAGTTATCAAATCATTAATTAAGAAAAAGAATGCTTTAGAAAAGAAGCTAACTTAATTTTAAAATTGATCGGAATTTTCAAAAATTGTAAAGAGCAAAATAAAAAAAGAAAAATAAAAAAATTCTGAAAAGTTAAAAAGAGAATTACGAGAATGCTCTTAGAAGCATCTGTGGATTACTTGTGGGCCCATCTCCTTGTAATCGAGAAGTGAGGCGAGTTTCCTCAACTTTTTCACGACGGGTGACCCACATTCTGTGGAACGTCTTCAAGGACGAGAGGATTGAGCCTCCGATCCAAACCGAATACATTCTTTCAGGTGGTGCGATGATTTTTACGTCAACTGACTCCGGAATTTGTTCCTTAATTTCCTTGGTTAATCGTTCTTTAATACCCGGGAACATTGTAGAACCTCCGGAAAGTACGATGTTGCTGTATAGATCTCTTCTAAGGTCGACATCACATTCTGAGATGGCTCCAACAATTACATCATCTAAGGGCTCTAATTCTTTTCCAATTACACTTGGATTAAAGAAACATTCTGGAGCGAGGAATCGCTCAACGCCCACATTAATTGTTTCACCATCAGGCAGCATGTAGGATTTCTCCATTCCGGCAACCTTCTTAGAGAGCATCATCTCTTTTTCAGGATCGATCGCGACATAACATAGTTTTTCTTTGATATCTCGCACGATTTCCTTTTCAGCAGATGTTGTGAAGGAATATCCTTTTTGCCTAAGTAATCTTTGTAGGTATGTAGTGATATCTCGTCCTGCTAAGTCAATTCTTTGAATAGCATGACTTAAGGCGAAACCCTCGAAAATTGGTACAACGTGGGATACACCATCACCGATGTCAATAACACACCCAGTAGTACGACCGGAAGCATAAAGAGATAAGACAGCTTGCATTGCGACGTATAATGCCGGGACATTGAATGTCTCAAACATTATTTCGGCCATTTTTTCACGATTAGGTCGTGGATTTAATGGCGCTTCTGTCAAGAGAACTGGATGTTCACTTGGGTCTACTCGCAAGTCGGTATAAAAGGTGTAATGCCAGATTTTCTCCATTGCGGTCCAATCTTCAATAATTCCATGTTCAACCGGGAACATGAGTTTGAGTACACCTTTAAGCTGCATAGCTTCTTCTCCGATGTAATATTCTCTGGTATAGTGTTCTACGTCAGTCATGATGGATTCGTATTTCGGATAACCGATTAAGGTTGGAAATACGGATCGAGGTTGATCTTCACCAGCGAAGCCATTCTTAGAAATACCAGTACCGTTGTCGACTACTAAGGCTTTTGCGTTTAAAAAACTTTCTTCTTCAGCCATAATTTTTCAGCCTTGATTTGTTAGTTTATTTTATGTTAAAAATTTTTATAAAAATTTTTTTTTAGATCAAAATTACTATTTTTTTAATGAAATTAAGAATATATAAGTGTTTTGATATAATAAAAGTATCTTTTAAAGATTATCGGAACTTTTTCTCCTTTAAAAGAATATGGGTTTGAATATTAGTTAATGAGTCGTCAAATTCAGACACTTGTAGATTGGGTTAGGAAATAATATAATTTCCTTTTCTGTCTTTTTTTCATTGATATTTGTGGTAATACTTTCATAAAAGCTTTTTTGACAAATTGGTTAAAAGTTCTTCCAAGGATTTGACGCACGCCAAAGATAAAACGGTCCTGCCTCTTCTCTCCGGGGTTTGACACTTCGGACGAATTCTTGAAGTGCTTCTGGAAGCCTATTAAACACCTTGGCGTCGATTCGAATCTCTTCCAAGGAGTCAAGATCCGTAATCGACCATGGAAGGGTTTTGAGCGGATTTTCCCGCAAATCGAGGAACTTAAGATTTCTCAGGTTCCCAATGGTCTCGGGAAGTGTCTCCAACTTATTTCCCTCCAACTTAAGAACTTCAAGCGCTCTCAATTCCGTGATCGGGTCAGGGAATTCTGAGAGGGTATTGTAAGAATAAAACAATTCCGTAAGGTTTCTGAGGTTGGCAATTGATTTAGGGAGGTTTTTTATGCTGTTCCAGTCCAAAATAAGCTTTTTGAGTAAGATTAGCTGTCCAATCCATGCGGGAAGAGCTTTAAATTTATTCCGCGAGAGATTTAGATATATTAATCTAAGATCTTTTATTATCGGGGGAATTTTAGAGAGATTATTGCTTGTTAAATCAATGTTCCCAAAATTCTTTAGCCTTCTAATAGACTCGGGGAAGTATTTGATTTTGTTTCCCATTAACCCAATACCTTTAAGATTTGTTAAGTTCTCGATAGATTCTGGAAGTGTTTCCAAATTATTCCAATTTACATCAAAGGTTTCAAGTCTTTCTAATCCACCAATTCCCTCGGGAAGACTTTCTAACTTATTATGGTCAAGCTCTAACCACTCAAGCGACTTTAAATCTCCAATAGAGTCCAGTAACGAAACAAGTTCATTCCAATTAAGATATAAGCGTCTAAGGTTCTCCAATTTTGTTATCGGTTCGGGAATCGTACTCAAGAAATTTTTGTCTAGTCGCAATTCTCTAAGAGTGCTGAAATTCGCAAAAGATTCGGGGAGGGTTTTAAGTCCTTGGTTATAAAGTCCCATATCATACACCTCCGTATCATACACATTTATCCCGAAGGTATCCTTCTTGATATAGCCTTCTTCCGGAATTTTTTTTCCGATTAAATCCTCCAAATCTTTCAATGCGGTTGCTTGCTTTGGCTCTAACCTGTTCACAACCTCGAGCCCCGAGACTTCTGGATACAGTTCGGGTTCGCCGCGCTCCTTGTAGAAGTCCATATTGCCCTTGTAGCACTTGAGACAGTACCACATCTTGTCTCGTGGGTTAAAGACCATGTCGGAGGTCTTAGAGCCACAGACGGGACATTTACAAATCGAGGCTTTAAAGACTCTTTCTAATTCGCTGTCTTTATCTCTAATTATTCTTTTTTCTTCGGGAGTTAGGTCGGGTCTTTCCAATTCAGCGCTTAACATATCAAACCTTTGATACAAAGCCTCAAATATGAGTAAACGCAGATTATTTCTAATCTTTCTGAGCCTTTTGTCTTGAATCTTAACGATTCGCGGTTTATCCATATTCTTCATATTTTAAAAGCCGTTTCGAAAATTTATATTTAATGGGTCAGAATGTTTAATGAATTTCAAATGTATTCAATCAAACATTTTTAATCCAAATACCCGTACCACTTCAAGAGATACACATAATCGATACTTGGTTGAGTTTTAAGATGGGTAAATAAGGTAATTCGGGTTTGCACGCTGCTTCCCCTTCTTGTAGAGAAAAACCGCTCCATAAATTGGTATCCTCTCTCCTCGATGTATGTCGGGCGGATATCATCCCCTAAATCGTTGTTGGGGGAGAGGACGATGTGGAAGTCCCGCGCATTTACTTATTAATAATTATATTTTATATTTTAATGGATAAAGAGGATAAAATTAGTTTAAATTTATTTAATCGTAAGTCATGAAAAAAACTCCAGATATCTCAGTATAGTATTATAATTAGGTTTAAAATTTCTTGTGAATAATTAAGGAATGAGGAAAATTTGAAAATTGATAGGGTTTCAACCGTTCCGATATTGTCCGAAATTTGTAATTTACATACAAAATCAATTTATGATTTGATTTAGACTAGAAATTATTCCCCCATTTAAGTTCTTACTTAAAACTTTTTCGCCAAAATCTCTTATTTGTTTAGCATCAACCTTTTTCTTGAGATTTCTACATTCAATAATAAAGATTGGACCTAAAAATTCAAAAATGTCAAATAAAGGAGAATTTATTGAGATTACTAAATCAATTTCTTCTGCTTCGGTAATTACATTCATTCCAATTACTTTAAATTCCGGTAATAAATCAAGCATTTGATAAACTAAGAGTTCTAAAGCCCTTTTTTTTCTTGATTTGTACTTTTTTTGGATTCGAAAGACTCAATAAATCGTTTGAAAGATCTTTTGTAGTTATTTAGAATAATTTTGTTTTCAATATCTTCGCTTGAGCTGAAAAATAATGCAAAAGGACTAGGGAAATTAAAAGTAATTACTTTTTCATTAACTATTAGACCTTTTAGATAATTTAGATAACTGGAATTGATTAAATACTCTCTAATTTTTAAATGTTTATTATTTTTTTTACAAAATTTACAGAACTCAATATAATTTTAGACTTCAGGATTTGAATTCAATAAATCATTTGATCCAAAATAAAAATTTCCAATCCAATAGGATTAATCAATCCATTTTTCAATTAAAATATGCTTTAGGGTACTAGGGAAAGAATAAGCTGAAAATCAGCAACGGGTAAACACTATATAATATGTAAGTATGGGAAATATATTTGAAGGTAAATACGTAAATCAAAAAAATAGAAAGGGAGGTCAAGGAAGGATTCTGAATAAAGATATATCTGCAAAGATAGTTAAAGGAGCTATTGAAAGATATATTGAGAAATTAAAAGTCGCGGAAAAATTAGCAACAAAAAGTAATTTTACATTAGAAGATGCAGATGAATTGGGGGGAAAAGTTAAACAAGAAATGTGGGAAAGACACAAATATTATCTAAAAACTCTAAAAGAATGAAATTAATATAGATTCAAATGTTCAGACAAAATGACGGAAGCTGAAGAAATTATTGGCACTGTGGATCCTAAAGACATTAAAAATTAGGGAATATAGAATGCCACTCTAGTTTCATTTTATATGAAACTTCTATCGATCTCAATCATTAATTCATAATATCCACTTTGCTTTTGCCACAAATTATATACTATTACTAAAATTAATTATTTAGAATTCATTTAATTAACTCAGAATAACATGACCGAATCAGATATTAAGAAAGCACAAAAAAAAATCAGCTCATTAGAAAAGGAGAATGAATACTTAAGAGGTGAGCTCCATTCGTTCCAAGAAGTTCTTGAGAACATGAAAAAGAAGCCTTTAATCATCGGGTCGGTTGAAAGAGTGTTAGGGGATGGAAGAGTAGTTGTTTCTCATGCACCCGGGAATCGTGTGTTATTACCTCCTAACGATCTAATCGAGCCGAAGGCGGGTGATCAAGTGAGTCTTCATGCTCAGAGTTATCAGATACTTGAGATCCTTTCAAGAAAGATTCGGGGTCATGTAGCAAGTATGGAGCTGGTAGAAAGCCCCGATGTTACGTTTTCGGATATCGGAGGATTAGACCAGCAGATTCAAGCAACTCGTGAAGTTGTTGAATTACCGTTATTGAATCGCGAATTATTTGAACAATTAGGAATAGACCCTCCAAGCGGAGCGCTTTTATCTGGTCCACCTGGAACGGGAAAGACTTTACTCGCTAAAGCTGTAGCAAATAATACCAATGCTCGATTTATCCATTTAGTAGGTTCCGATTTGGTACAAAAATTTATCGGAGAGGGCTCAAGAATGGTAAGAGAAGTATTTACACTCGCGAAGGAAAATATGCCAGCAATCATCTTTATTGATGAGATTGATGCTATAGCGATTAAGAGAACAAGCGAAGTCTATAAAGGGGATCGAGAAGTACAGAGAACATTCATGCAATTACTTTCTGAATTAGATGGATTCGCGGATACCGATGGAATAATGTTTATTGCCGCTACAAATAGAGAAGATGTTTTAGATCCCGCAATTTTACGCCCGGGAAGATTTGACCGAATCATTAGGTTTGATATGCCCGATGAAGAAGCTCGAGAAGCGATTCTAAAGATTCACACCCGTAAAATGAATTTAGAGGGAATGGATTTTAAAGACTTAGCTCGCAGGACGGAAGGATTTAGTGGAGCCCATATTAAAGCATTAGTTACGGAAGCAGGAATCAAAGCTTTAAGAGAGAGGGCAACAACAATAACCATGAGCCATTTCAGTCAAGCATTAACTGAGATGATGGACAAGGAGCATAACGTCAAGGATTATATTTACTCTTAATCAAAATCATAATATTCTTGTATGATTTATTAAGAAATAATGAATATCAGTCCAGAGAATCTTCAAAAGAAACTCACCTCAATTAATCGTTTAGAAGCCACCTCTCTCCTAAAAGAACTCATTTCTCAACCGATTGACACTCAGAGAAGATTAGAATATTTGAAGCTTTTAGAATCTTTAAATATTGAAAAGACTCAATCTAATTTTCATTTTTTTGAAAATCTTTTCCTTTCAGATGAGGATATTAAGATTCGACTTTTTTCCGGTAAGATATTAGAACGTAATTTTAATACTCATGACGGCTTAATTTCTCTTTTGAAATTTACACTCTTGAATATAAATTCTATACAACTGAAGATTTTCAGTATAACACTACTTCATTCATTAGAAGAACCAGAAGCTTTCCGCTCAATAGAATCTTTTATTGAAACTCTCCTTAAAAGAAATGTAAAAATAAGCGAGGAAAGCCTCCCAAGAAATTTTACATTTAATTGGGAGAATCCAAAAAGTCGGGGACAAATTCTTGAAGTTTGTATTAATTTAACGCTTTATGACCATTATAAAAATAATTTAAGTTATAACGTCACTTTGGACAATGGATTCATCATTTTACTGAACTGTGAAGGTCATAATCTTAAAAAAATCCATAAAATCCCCGAAGTAAAACATTTACATCATTTGGAATATCTGAATCTTTCCAATTGTAATATAGATTCTATTGAATCTTTAAATCACTTCACAGGGCTTAAACTCCTTAATTTATCTCATAATAACATAAAAGAGATTAAAAACCTTGAACATCTGACAAAATTACGCGAACTCGATTTATCTCATAATCAACTTAAGGACATTTCAAATCTAGAAGAATTAAAAGGCTTGAAGAAGTTATCTTTAGATCACAATAATATTCGGCAAATAATAGGATTAGATAAATTAAAATCCTTAGAGGATTTAAATCTAGGGTATAATAAAATTGACATAATAAGCGGTCTTAAATCTCTTTCGAATCTTAAAAAACTTACTCTTTCTTATAACAAAATAGAAACCATTCGTGGATTAGAAAAATTAGAACAATTACATTGGCTCCATTTGAATAATAATAGCCTAGAAAAGATACAAGGATTGGACTATCTTGAACATTTAAAGGGTCTCTATTTATCCAACAACAACATTGAAAAAATCGAAGGTTTAGAGAACTTATTCAATTTAAGAAAGATAGAGCTTTCAGATAATCAGATTCATAAAATAGAGGGTATGCAAACTCTAAAAAATTTACAAGAATTATTTTTGGATAATAATAATATAGAGAACCTGAAAGGAATTGATGGTTTAGAAAATTTAATTATCCTTTTTCTAAAGGGAAATAAAATAACAGAATTCCGGTCTGAAGATATTGAAGAACTTAAGAATTTGAATTTTATCTTCCTGAATGATAATCCCCTCGATCCTCAGAGCCGTATATGTTATAATAAAAGAACAAGATATCCATAAATATACCCCAACTAATGATTTCTCATGGATTAATGATTTTATTTAGAGTGAAAAATAGTTCAGTTATGCTGATTTTTCAAATACTCATCGATAAATAATTCCATCAAGGTTTCATCATAATAAATATCATCTATGTAGTATTGATTCTTTCTTTCTCCGATTATTTTAAATCCCATATCTTCATAAAGATGTAAAGCCCGTTCATTGGAAGAGAAACAGCTCAGAATTATTTTTTTCTTATCATTCAATCGTTTTGACTCCTTGATTGCAAGATCTATAAGATGACGGCCGATTCCCAAATCACGATACTTCTTTTGAACAATAATACCCAGATTTCCCACATGGTCTGCAGCGTCCCATTCTATGTTTGAGATCTCACATTGTCCAACTACATCGTTGGAGGATTTTACACTATTATCTTTTGCAACAATTACCACTT
This sequence comes from uncultured archaeon, assembly GCA_964653985.1. Classification (GTDB taxonomy): domain Archaea; phylum Asgardarchaeota; class Lokiarchaeia; order Sigyniarchaeales; family SOKP01; genus CAZZIC01. The sequence goes on from CAZZIC010000012.1 coordinate 44,074, forward strand.
CTTTCTCTCTTTTTACTGCATCGTACCAAGAGGATTTTTCTAATGAAGATTTAACAGGGTCAAATACTGGGAGAAACATTCCTTCCTCAACCACTTCATTAAAATTAGCCCAAACACCATCCACATCGGTTCGTTTCAAATGTCTGAAAACAATCTTGTGTCCGTTGAATTCAAGTTCTAAAAGCCCTTTCATTATCT
>CAZZIC010000013.1:0-11044 GCA_964653985.1 uncultured archaeon
GGATTTTTCGGTATAAGTTATGCGGTAAAAAAAAGAGTTTCAATTGAATTATTTATCCCCTTACTTTTAATTTTGGGAAAGGAAATTTTATTTGAAATCGACTATTGGATTCGAGGAATTTCTAATAAGGGAGCTGATGCTTGGGTACTTTCTCATAGTTTGGAAATTATAACACCCGATCTATTGAGGATGTTTACCACATCTGCCTATTATATCGCAATTGTATTACTGGGCATGATTTTAGTCTATAAAATCATTAAGGACCTAAATACATATTTAGATAAAGCTTTTCCTGATTTTTCTCCGTATATGTAAATTAAAATCCTATTCAATTTCTTTTTTCTTTCCCTTCTTACTGCGAAATATCGTTGTTATTAAAACAACTCACTTATATTCCTTTTTAATTATTTTTTAATAAAACCAACAATTTTAAACATTAGATTATTTTAAAAATTAACAATTAATCAATAAAATAAACCCTAGGAGGTTTAAACTAAAAAGGTAGGAATTATGTCTGAAGAAGAAAATCAGACCAAAGAAAATAGAATCGGAGTTTTCGTGTGTCGCTGAGGTATTAACATAGCGGGAATTTTAGATGTACCTGCAATCGTTGAAGAGATAGATAAATTAGAGGATGTTTGGGCGTATGAATACCTTTCAATGTGTACTGAAGGAGGTTCTTCATTTGTTAAAGAACAAATGGAAGAACATGAATTCAATCGTATAGTTATTGCTGCTTGTACTCCAAAAACACATGAACCAGTGTTTCATGCAATATTGCAAGAAATTGGATTACCGCCAAGATACTTGGAATTTGTTAACATTAGAGAACATTGTAGTTTTGTACATATGCAAGAGCCGGAAGATGCCACAGAAAAAGCAATTGAATTAATAAAAGCAGGAATATCACGATCTAAACTATTAGAAGATGTCCCAACTAAAACAGTACAAGTTAAACCAGTCGCAATGGTTGTTGGTGGAGGAATCGCAGGATTATCTACGGCAATTGATTTAGGGAATGCTGGTTATAAGGTGTACTTAGTTGAGAAGAACACTACCATCGGAGGGAGAATGAGTCAATTAGACAGAACTTTTCCTACCGATGATTGTTCTATCTGAATATTGGGGCCAAAAATGTTGGAAGCCAATAGGCATGAAAACATAGAAATTCTCTCATATTCAGAAGTTGAAGAAGTAGATGGATATATTGGCAGTTTCAAAGTTAAGGTCCGTAGGAAACCTCGTTATGTGGATGAAAATCTATGTAACGGCTGTGGACAATGTACTGAAGCTTGTCCGGTATATGTTCCTAATTATTTTGATGAGAATTTATCGGCCCGTAAATGTATTGACATCGCCTTTGCGCAGGCAGTACCTGCTGTCTACGATATTGATCGTGAATCGTGTGTGGAATGTTTTGGATGTGTTGATGCTTGTGATCTGGATGCAATAAATTTCAGTCAAGAAGATGAAATTGTAGACCTTGATGTCGGAACTATTATTGTTGCCACAGGTTGGGACATTTATGAAGGAGAGGATTACGGTTACGGCAAGTTTGATAATGTCGTTACCCAAATCCAGTTAGAACGGATCTTAGCTCCTAATGGACCAACATTTGGGCATCTGAAGAGACCTTCTGACCGAAAAAGACCAAAGAGCATTCTTTTCATTAATTGCGTCGGTTCAAGAGATGTAAGAACAAATGAGTATTGCAGTGTAGTTTGTTGTAATCTCTCGGTTAAGAATTCGAAATTAATCAAATCGGAATACCCAGACTCAGAAATTGTTGTAAATTACATTGATATGAGATGCGCTGGAAAAGATTACGAAGAATATTACAATCGAGCTCGAAATGCAAACATTATGTTCATAAAGGGTATGATTGGGAAAATGGAAGAAGATCCAAAGACCAAAAATATCAAGGTTCATTTTGAACCAGTTGGAACCGATTCGGTAATTAAGAAGGAATTTGATATGGTCGTATTATCATCAGCATCACTTCCATCAAAAGGTACCGAACAGATTGCGAATGTACTTAATATGGAAAAAAGCCCAGATGGATTTCTAAAAGAATACCATGCAAGACTTGACCCTATTAACACAAAAGTACCTGGAATTTACCTTGCTGGCTCTTGTCAAGGTCAAAAATCTATTGATCTGGCTGTCAGTCAAGCAAAAGGTGCCGCATCAACTGCTGGCTTACCAATGGGTAAAGGGGAATTTACGATGGAATTAATCCGAGCAGATCCTTCAGATGAAAGGTGTGCTAAATGCTATAAATGTATTGACTCATGTCCTTACAGGGCGATCTCAGTCAACGAAAAAGGTAATATCGTTGTAGATATTATCAATTGCCGCGGTTGCGGTACATGCGAGGCTGTGTGTCCTTCAAAAGCTATAGAGCTGAGATATTATCGAGACAGTCAATATATGGCCTATATTGATGAACTACTACCTATAGAGGAGTAAAGAGGTGGATTAGATGTCAGAAAATAATGTCAAAATTATCAGCTTTATGTGTTGGAAATGAGGATATGGTGCTGCGGATATGGCAGGAACCATTCGAGCTCAATATCCAACCAGTATTAGAACAGTTTTAGTTCCATGCACTGGAAGAGTTGGTTCCGATGTTATCATGCGGGCATTCGGAAGAGGTGCCGACGGAGTACTTGTTGTCGGATGATACCCTAAAGAATGCGATTATGAAACGGGAAATTATTTCGCCTATCGACAAGTCGAATACTTGGGAGAAGTACTAAAAAGTATCGGCATAGAACCCGAGCGATTACAGATGGCATATTGTAGTTCGGCGGAGGGGCAAAAGTTTAAAGAGACCGCGACTAAGTTTCATAATAAGATAAAGGAACTCGGTCCAACCCCGCTTCGAAGCAAAAGCACGAAAAAGAAGGCTAAAACATAAAATGTGTTTCTGATGAAATAAAGCTATAAAAATGAGAGCTTTATCGAAGAGATGGCTTGCACCATTCTAAACACATATTTTACACTTTTAGTAAAAAGTGGAAAAAAGAAAGATATTGATTATTAAGAAAAAATTAGTTTAAATTAATTGTATTATATTATAGGAAAAGGAAATAACAAAACATTTAAGAGTTGGAAATAACTGTGGATGCAAAAGAAGAATACTTGCTAAAATTTGAAGATTTTCCTAATTTATTAAAAACATTACTCAAGGAAGGTATTGTTGATAAGATCATTGGTGGAGAAACAAAACGGAATCGATTTTCCGTCTCTCCTACAACCATAGAAAAGGCAGAAGATATTGATGAGTTTCCCTTAAGTAACTTAATAGTCTATGGATACTCTAGAACAGATTCAGCCGCGAAATATCTCCATAGCTCCTTAAAAGGGGCAAAAGATGAAAGGATTGCTCTTATTGCACGACCGTGCGATACTCGTGCTCTAGTTGAATTAGCTAAGATTCGACAAGTAAATCTAGATAACCTCTTTATCATCGCAATAGAGGATAGGGGTATGGTAATGGACGTATCAAAAGCCATGAGAAAAAATGATGAAATTGATGAGGAAAAAATTGTAAAGGAGAAAGCAGGAGATGAAGGGTTAATCTTTGAGTTTGAAGATGGAAGTACTAAAACTATAGAGTATGGGAAAAAGATTGATTTTGCTGAAAATTGCTTAAGATGTATTCGAAAGGGGCCTGTAAGAGCTGATCTGTCAATCAGTGATATTGGGCTTCCAATTGACTCAAAAGATTTAATTTTGAAAACTTATTCTGATAAAGGAGAAACTGTTCTGGAAAAATCGGGACTAAAGCTTAAATCTTTACCCGATGATATTAAAAAGGCACATACTAGCAAGTTTGAAGAAATTATAGAGAAGGCTAAGGAAAAAAGAGAAAAGGATTTGGAAGAATGGAAAAATGTTCCACAAGAAGAGAAGATAGAGATGTTAAAGAAATGTACACAATGTGGCTTATGCGTGAGAGGTTGTCCTGTATGTTACTGCGTGGACTGCATATTACAGAAAAAAAGAAAAGAAAATAAAATCAATGCTGAAGCCTATCAATTAACCAGAATTGCACACGTAGCGGATCGATGTGTAGAATGCGGGAATTGCGATAATAACTGTCCAATGAATTTACCCTTATCACTATACTTCCAGTCCTTGAACGAAGCATTCAAAGAAAAGTTTGAATACACGCCAGGAGAATCCACTGAAGATGTACCTTTTAGAAGTGGTAAAGCAATAAGCGAAATGGAATTAGAAAAGACTTAAAAAATTTATCTTACTTTATTTTTTACCTATTTTTATTATTTCTCAAATTTTTAGAATTAATGGAATAATATTTTATAAATTAACTTTACAATAATAATAGTAAGTAAACATAATTCTGAAATTTAAAAATTAATTGGTCTGGTAATGAAACGTTTCGATACATATAGAAGAAAAGTTAATTTCATTCTTGAGAAAATACATAATCTCCCGGCAAACCCTACGAAGAATGAATTCTTTATGGATGCTTTATTTTATCGTCTACAGAACTCTATAGATGCTACTATGGATATAATTGCTATGCTCTGTAAGGATTTGGGAATAAAAGTAAAAGATGATTATTCAAATATAGAAGCTTTAGAAACGTCTGATATTTTTAGTCCCAAAATGATCGATGATCTTACTAGATTAAACGGATTAAGGAATGCTTTAGTTCATAAATATAATAAAATTGACACAGAGTTAGTAATTAATAATAAAAAAAATATTATAGAAATTCTAGAAGAATTTGTAAAAAAGGTGGAAGAAATAATAAATGAAAAATTCCAAAACTCTGGATGAGATAAAATCCGATCTAAAATTCTGTAAAGAGTATTGGACTATAATTTACGGAAGTTATTTAACAGATTACTTTATTGAGGGCAGATCTGACCTTGATATAGCAGTTATTACAAAGAAACATAAAAGGCAGGAGAATTTAGACATTTGGTATTCTTTACTAGGAAATGCTCCAAGCATATATGATATACGAATTTTTGAACTTTTTCCCCTTTATATGAAAATTCGGGTAATAGAGAACTACAAGGTCCTTTATGGAGATCCACTAGAAATATCAGAATATTTTTATCATTATTATAAGCTATGGAAAGATATGGAAAAAAGAGTGGAGGAAAATCAATTCAATAGTATTAAGGAAAAAAAGAAACTAATGGAGAATCGGAAATCATTTCAGAAAACTCCTTGAATCCTTAGCTTTTCAAGTATTTTGATTTTACAATGTAAATTTAGGACTCTAAAATGGATAATGAATCGAAAAGAAGGATTTAAAAGCTTAATCATAAAGAAGTTCTTTTAGGTTCATAATTTTAGAAATTTACATAGTAAAGTTTAAAATCTAACACTCTCTAAAAGTAATTATAAGATACAATGATTATACTTATCATCACAGATACCTAAGAAGTCTCATGAAAAAAATTAGTTATAATCCAATTGGAATTATTCATTCTCCCCATGTTAAAATTAAAGGAACTCCCATTCAGCCTGTGGCAGCAAAAGGTATTGAGGGGACAGTAGAAATCTTTGAAGAATATAAGGATGGGCTTAAAAGTTTAGATTTATTTTCCCATATTATTTTAATTTATGCTTTCAATAAAATTAAAAAGACTCAACTTATAACCAAACCCTTTTTGGATGAACAAGAGCATGGGATATTCGCTGTAAGAGCCCCAACAAGACCAAATAAGATCGGCATTTCTATAGTTCGCTTGGAAAAGATTACCGATAAAACTCTCCATATATGTGATATCGATATCCTCGATAATACCCCTTTACTTGATATAAAACCTTTCGTCCCCGAATTTGATAATAGAGAGAATGCTAATTCAGGTTGGATAAATAAAAAGGAATCCGAGATTGAAACTAGACGAGATGATGGACGGTTTAAGGATTAGTGTAGAATCTTAAATAACAATATGGTTGAATTTCAATATTCTCAATAAAATTTTTTTTGTAAAATGAAAATGAACTTTATCTCTTAATGGAACAATAAAGATCGTCAGAAAAAAATTACATTCGTTTTATTATTTCTTTGAGAACCAATTCCCCTGAGGCACCGATCATTATTCCATTATTTACAAGGGTTTTTCCTTTAAGTTCGATGTTCTTCTCTAATAATTTTCCATCTTTAATGAAAAGTAATGTTGGAATGGAAGAAATGCCTAAAGCCTGTCCTAACTCTCGATTTTCATCAAGATCGATTTTTACCACTTTAATTAATCCTTGTTCTTCGAAGTTTTCTAAAACTTGAGAAAGAATTCTACACGGAGCACACCATTTTGTAAAAATATCAATAATAACCTTTCCTTCATCGGGGACTTCAATTTCATAGTCCTTTAAATTTACTTCCTTTAACATCTATAATTTTCCCTCCTTGTTTTGAAATATATTTATTTTCCGAGTATTTTAAATAAAGGTAAAATCGATAAAATATTGAGATGCTAATTAAAAAATTAATATGATGATCTCTCTCTGATTAGTAAATCTTTTTTAATTACAATTAGTATTAATTGATACAAATATTTATGTTTTATGAATATTTATTCAGAAACTGATGAGAGTTATAAATTCATCTTTCTCTTTTTATAGGCAACAAAGTTTTTCACTCAATTTTAATAGGGAATATTGAGAGAATTCTTATATTTTTAATACCGTGAATCAATATGAAATCTTTTAAATCTATAGGAAAATGGAAACAAATAAAGAAACGAGTCATATTTAAGAATCAATGGATTTGTTTTAGAAACGATTTGGTTAAACGGCCAGACAACGAGGTTGTAGAATATGCACTTGTAGATCAGAGGGATTACTCCGCTGCATTATGCCTTACGGCTACTAAAAAAATCCTTATAGTTAAGCAATTTAGATATCCTTGGAAAGAATATAGTTTTGAAATACCCTCTGGGTTATTGGAAGAAAAGGAAAGTCCGAAAGATGCCGCTTCAAGAGAAATTAAAGAGGAAACTGGATATCGAACCGAATCTTTAAAATATTTAATAAAATACCATGATGTAGGTTTCGCAAATGGTTGGGGATATTTATTTTTCGGACGGGTTAGTAAGAAAGGAAGGCAGAAGTTAGATGCCAATGAATTCATGAAAGTAAAAGAAATTAAAATAAAAAGGTTTAAAGAGATGATTCAAAATAATAAAATAATTCACAGTCCTACATTATTAACTTGGTTCATAGCAAAAGAACAAGGATTGATACCCTAATTATAATTTCCTTCAAAATCAAAAGTAATTTTAAATTTAAAAAGCTTAGTTCTAAGATTCAACTAAAACCTTTTGAAAAATTATTCCATTTTTATTTGCTCGAGAACATCATCAATATAAAATATATTATCACCCACGAGAGATTTGAGTTGTTCTGAAAGCAGTTGTTTAAATGACCAAATTTCAATCCCCTTATTTAGCTCTTTTAATTTTTTAACGACAGGAACAAAATCACCATCCCCACTAACAATGACAACAGTGTCGTATTTAATTTCAAAAACGGAAGCGATGATATCCACAGCCATAAGCACATCGATTCTTTTTTCCACTTTTCTGCCATCCGGAGCAACTTTTATGGACCTAGTTTTAACATTATACCCAAGATGATGTAATTTTGATAAAAATCTTTTATCCTTCTTTTTTACAGGATACATTATTCCAGTATAGAGAATAATATCAATTAAATTCCTTCCTCCCGTTAATACTTCTTTTAATTTTATGTAATCACAATGAAATCTTAGTTTCTGAAAAGAGTGAAAGATATTACTATTGTCTACAAAAATGATGATTTTTTCGACTTTTGAGTTCATACTTTTTTCTCCAATCTAATTTAACTTAGGACTTAAAGGTTTTAAATGTTATTACAATTAAACAGATAAGAGAAAGGAAATGCTGAAAAAATAAAAATCCCGTTATATCGCTATAAATTATTTACTGGAAAAAAAAGAATAGGATTCGAGAATCGACCCAAGAAACCGAAATCTGATTAAAATAGGATTAAGATGTAAATCGTTCTTTAAAAACGATTCAAAAATTTCTTGTAGCATTTTGTGAGTAAACTTCATATATTTTTTCTTAAAATCGCTTATCAAAAAGACTTATAAGAAATACTCGAAAAAGTTAAATGATTTCGAGTGATCTTAACCATATGGAGAATCAATATATTCTAAAAATTGGATCAAAGGGAGAAATTTTCCCTCCAAAAGAAGTAAGAGAAAAATTAGGATTAACAAAGAATCAGAAAATTATAATGAAAGTATATCCCAATAGACTTATAATCCAAAGAATTGATTCATTAGAAGAGATTCTTAAAAAACCTGCAGAAGCGAAAATATCATATCATGTTTTAAAAAGTATGAAAAGTGAATTTGATTGAGATTACTGCTGGATTCAACATATTTATTTCCTTTATTGGATTTAGAAATTACAGAAGGATGGGGAAAAAAAGATTTATTTAATCTCCTAAGATTGGAAAATTATGAGGTATTTTATGTTGATCTTTCCCTATTTGAGGTCTATACAAAATGTTTAAAATTAATTTTACAGCATACAGTTTCTCTTGATATTAACACCATCCAGAATGGTTTTAATAGCATTATATATTCCAAGACATTACAGAGAATTAATTGGTGGGAACATTCACATGAACCTGAAGTGATTCTTAAATTAAAGAATCTTCATAATAATTCAATAGATTGCATGGTGTTTTATATCTCGGTAATCTTCTGTGATTGTTTGGCTACCTTTGATTCCATACTCATCAAAGAAGTAAAAGAGAGTGAATACATTTCAAATTGGATTGAAGAAGTTAATCCCAATTTTATGATATGGATGAATGATTTAAAAATTGAGAAAAAACGATTTTTGGAATTATCTTAAGATATACTAACTTGTTTGTTTTTGTATTATATTCGTATCTTAATTGGTTCGAAAGATTAAGCCCAAAATTTATAATTGAATTAAATATAAAAAAGTTTTATTAGAGAACTAAAACTTTTAATTTTTTTCATATATTTTATTTATTATAGATTTTAACAAACAAAAAAAGAGAGAAGAAATTTGTCACTTCCGAGTAAAAAGGCAGTTAAAGTAGATGAGCATACAACCGATTATGAATATAAAATGCTCAATCATGAGATGGCATTACGATACAAGGATGACGCATGTGTTGAATGTGGATTCTGTCACCGAGTTTGTCCAACTACATTTAATCTTGAAGGAGAACCTATAAAAAAGACAGCGATCGGTAAACCAAAAGATATGGATGTCGATTCAGACCAAAAAATAGTTGTAGATCTTGATAAATGTATCTGGTGTGGATTATGTAGTTATATATGTCCTGGCTATGCATTAGAATTAAGAATAAATAATGAACCAAAACTCCTTTTGGTAGAAAATGGTTCTCTTCCAGAATTTAAAGAAGTCAAAAGAACTTTAGATGATGGAAACGAAGTACGCAAAGTAGTACAAGGAAGTATTACCATTGATTGTAAGGAGAAAGATAAAAAGATTCTTGAAAAGTTTACAGATGAATGTGCTGTTGAAGCTTTGTCTGTTGAGAATGGCGGAGTGGTCGCAGACAGAGAAAAATGCATATTATGTTATAAATGCTCCGAAGCCGCAGAGAATTACGAGAATATTGATGTAAAGGTTCACAGAGATAGATTCATGGAAGTTAAAGGAGAGGTTGGCTCTGTATGGAATGGGCTTTTAGAGAGAGTTTTAGGTGTTGAAGGTAAGATTAAGGGCATTAAAAGCTACCGCCAGAATAAGCTCGTGGACTCAATGATGAGGCTTCTAGGTGAAAAGAAACCCACTGAAGAAGAATCATAACTCCCTAATTTTTACTTACTTTTTCATTTTAGTAATTCTTAAGCTTTTTACCATTAGTTCTGTTTTTTGGTGGGAAATTATTAATCTTCCTAATCACAATTAAGTTAAAACGGAGATTATTTGAGTAAAAATAAATAAAATTATACCTGTTAAACACATCTTGGATTATGTGGGTGATAGATGGTCTGTTTATGTCAGTGTATGGACTTATTTAAATATTCCAAACAGTTTTAATTTAAAATTCGAAGTTAGAGAGGTTCAGAAATAATTTGATTTTATATTGAGCTAACAGAATAGGAGAATATTATATTAGAATTTGAGAAAACTATTTGTTCTTTTTTCTTTTCTTAGCTCGATTCCTATACAAATCGGGATCGACTACTTCAACCATTTTTCTTTTGTTCAAATCGAGGTCTAGAAAATCCAATATCTTTTGAACTCGTTCTTCTGGCTCCCTTATAACATCGGAATAATTTATCCGAATCATCTCAATATTGTCGTTTTCCTCGACCCACAGTTCTACATTCTTTATTTCTTTCTTGAAAGCGTTCACCACTTCAGGGGGGAAGTCATTTAATTCTTTTTTAAGCATTTTTTGTTGGGATTGAATGATTTCATCCATATTTCTGTCCATAAAGATAATTTTATAGTTCTTATCCTCCGGGAGATATTCTAATAAATGAGAAATAACCTTCACTGCTTTTCCTTCCACGTTTTCAAGACATGAATTGTCCTTATCTAATTTTTTTACCGCTTGAAGCTCTAAATATCCCTTTGGATTATTACGATCAGCCTTTCTTTTTTCATCAGCTAATATCTCCACTCCAGCGTCTTTAAGCATTTGCATCATCATAGAGGTACCTGATCTTGGTAATCCTGAAACTATGACAGCGGTATTCCCCAGCTTTTGTTTAATTTTCTTTGGTTTCATAGTTCAACTCATTTATTCTATATTATTATAGCTTAATCTATTTTAAAAAATCTCTTATGATATAAATTTTTCATCACTTAATACTTAATATAATATATTGGGTTGACAAATTTTTAATTCTTAACGAGTTTTATTAGTCATTTTTTTATTTGATTTTTATCCTTGGCAGATTTTATTAGAAGTAAATAGATACTTCAAGAGAGAAAATATTTTCTCCTTCCCATCTTAATGAGAGATACAAAATGGTATTAACTAAATA
>CAZZIC010000013.1:11144-43841 GCA_964653985.1 uncultured archaeon
AAATATTTTCTCCTTCCCATCTTAATGAGAGATACAAAATGGTATTAACTAAATAGAAAATAATATATTTTAATATGTTTTTCAGTATTTGAGACTATTTAGTGAACAATAAGATCTAGGAATAACTAATGAGTTTGATAAAATATATCAGCCGGAGAATTTTAGCCATGATTCCAGTGGTGTTTGGAGTAGTCGCATTAACCTTTATCCTTTCAAGATTGATGCCCGGAGACCCAGTCACAGCACTACTTGCTGCGAGAGGAAACGTTAAACCTTCGCAAGAGCTTATAGATTCAATGAAAGATCAATTAGGACTTGATCAACCATTGATCATACAATTTATCCGGTATATTTTTGATTTATTAACTGGAAATTGGGGCGTTTCTGTTGCCATTACTAGAAATCAAGATGTTTGGCTACTTATCGCACAACGGTTCCCCAAGACTCTAGATTTGACACTTTTTTCAATGGCCATCGCTTCGGTAGTAGGGATAAAGACGGGAACAGTATCTGCGGTTAACCGTAATGAAACGAAAGATACTGTTTTTCGTGGATTAGCTTTAATTGGAGTATCGATCCCAGTTTTTTTCTTAGGAATGTTACTTCAATACTATGTCGCTTATGTGATAGATATCTTCCCAGCAACAGGTTATAAATCAGCAGGGTATAGAGATCCCCCTTTTATTACGGGTTTTTTCATCATAGATGCTGCTTTAACAGGGAATTATTACTTAATATTTGATTATCTATTTCATTTAACTTTACCCGTGCTATGTTTAGCATTTGTATCATTAGCTGGAATAGTACGGCAAACTAGATCAAGTATGTTAGAAGTATTAGAACAAGATTATGTCCGAACAGCTCGAGCAAAGGGATGCAAAGAGAAAGATGTAATTAATTCTCATGCTTTAAAGAATGCTCTTATACCTACGGTTACTGTCATTGGAATAAATACTGCCACACTACTCTCTGGAGCAGTTTTAACAGAAATCACATTTGGAATCGTGGGTATGGGAAGCTTATTTATTCAAGCAGTTACGCTTAAAGATTATTGGGTATTGAATGCGGTTGTCTTTATAATTGCTATTGTTTTTGCCGTCTCAAATTTAATTACCGATGTAATCTATGCATTATTAGATCCACGAATACGTTATTAATTATTTCTTAGCTAAATATTATCATCACTTTTGGAATTTTTAAAAATCCTTTAATGTTTTTTAGAAATGATACCCTAAAAAGAGAGATGAATCCCTTTAGAATATCCATCTTAGTGGGGATCCTCTATTATATAGTTCTTTTCTGTTATTTCTCTGCCTAATATCCCGAGATTTAAACCTAAAAAATTAATAAAGATGATGAATTTTCTTCACAAGAACACTTCCAATTAACAATGGAGTGCTTATATCAAATATTAATAAAATATTTGAAAAAAAACGTAAATTTGAAACCAATCAATTTGGTTGAAAAGGTTTACATACAATATACAAAATTAAAGAGGTTACAAGAGTTATGCCAAAAAGAGTAGCGATAAATGGTTTTGGAAGAATTGGCAGAAATTTCCTGAGAAGTGCATGGAATAATCCCGAAATTGAAATTGTTTCGATTAATGACCTATTCGAAACAAAATATTTAGCTTATGTTTTAAAATACGATACTGTATTTGGACGTTTTGATGGTACCGTAGAAGCTAAAGAAGGAGCTATAGCCATTGATGGAAAGGAAATTCCGGTTTCTGCTGAGAGAGATCCAGCCAATTTAGAGCATGCTAAAAATAACATTGACGTTGCTGTTGAATCCACCGGATTTTTCACTGATAGAGAGGGAGCAAAGAAACATCTGGAAGCGGGAGCCAAAAGAGTTTTCATTAGTGCCCCGGCAAGTGATCCAGATATCACTATTGTCTATGGATGTAATGATGAAAAATTAACCGATGATCATAAGATAATTTCAAACGCTTCTTGCACCACAAATTGTTTAGGACCTATTGTTAAGGTACTAAAGGATAATTTTGGAATAAAGCGTGGTATTATGACCACAATTCATGCGTATACAAGTACCCAAGCTCCGGTAGACACCGCAAAAAAGGCTGCACCAATTAAAATGACCCGTGGTCGAGCTTGTGCGGCAAATATCATTCCAACCTCAACAGGTGCCGCTAAGGCAATAGGAGAGGTTTTTCCAGAATTAGATGGAAAATTAGATGGAATGGCTATGCGTGTACCCGTTCCTGACGGGTCCGTTGTTGACTTGAAAGCAAACTTAGAGAAAGACTTCACGGTCGATTCCGTTAATGCTGCTATGAAAGAAGCATCCCAAGGCACTTTGAAAGGAGTTTTAGATTATAACGATGAGCCAATTGTAAGCAGCGACATTGTAGGTAATCCTCACAGCTCAATCTTTTGTCCCATCTTCACTAACAAAATTGGGGACATGGTAAGCGTTTTATCATGGTACGATAATGAGTGGGGATTCTCAAACAGAATGGTTGACATGATCGTCAACAAACTCTAAAATTATTCCTTAACTATTACATTTTTTCTTTTTCTTTACTTAATTAACTTACTAGAAGTTTAGATTTCATATTTCATGGTTTTCTTGCTTTATATTTTTCTTTCAATTTTATCCCATAAAGGCTTAATCGAAAATTTTAAATTTAGAAATTTATTGAATTATATCCTCAATTACATCATCTTCCACCTTAAATTAGATTTATGTAATAAATTGAAGATTAAGGCTTAATTAATTGTAATACCCCTTTTATTTTGTGCTTTTTTAAAAATAGCCTTTCATTCCCTTTGTTCTACGTGATAAACTAAATCTCTATAACCAATAAAATCATGTTCAATTCTATTTATTTTAAAAATTTTTTTTATATTTTTCATCAATTCGCTATAATTTTCCTTGTTAATGTCTATTGTAAATTCAGCTTCCTCTGACCAATCGTCCCAATCTATAAAAAAATTTACGTAATATTTTGTGTATTTTTTATTTGGAACGATATAAATTACTGATATATTTTTTAATTGAATGGATGCAAAGCCATTCTCAAATTGGATATATTCCCTAATCTCTTCAAATGCATCGAATCGAGCGAAGTATAAAGACCTTTGTATCCATCTTTTGGTTGTAAATACGCATATTTCATTAAATTCTTTCAAGTCTTTTGAATCAATTCCAAAAAGAGTCAAAGCTCTTTTATATTTTTCGTAAAACCATCTTTTATATAGAAGAAAAAGTAATAAAAGCAATATCCAAAGGACAATTGAGTAAACTATATCTTCAAAAGTCCAGATAACCAAGGAAAATAGATTGATAAAAAGTGCGATCGGAATGCTTAACAAAATCAATATAAAAATTGAAAGAACTAGCACGATGATTCTGTATTCAGCAAGTTTATTAATAACTTTATGACTTTTCCATAAAACCTGCTCATCACTTTCTAATTGGTTTTCTATTTTTTCATAAACCAAAACAGAATCACCTTTTTGGTAATTTCCGATAATTATCGAGCCTAAACTGAACTCTTATATCTTCAATTTGCTTGAAAAGTTGTTCCATTGTTTCCGGAAGGTTTTAATTCCTATCGCCTTTTATATAGTTAGATGGGTTTTTCGGGTATTTATGAATACAATTACCGCTTCCAATATACCTCTAAATACCTCTAAGATAATTGAGATTTTAAACGACGTTTTATCTGGATAGTGTTGGTGTTTTTTATATACATCTATTTCTCTATTTTTCCATTTGAATATCAAATTTTCATATTTGAATCTCAAAATCAAAATTGTTTGCATAATTATGATGTTAAATTAGAATTTAAATATTGTTAAATGAATGTCAGATTTTTTTAGAAAAAGATTATAAATAATAACGGCAATATTCAGTCGTTAAAATTAAACAAAATTCCTTATTGGTTCAAACAATAAGATTTTCCTTCTATTATAGAAGTTAAAAGGATAAGTAAGAAGTTAAAAGGATAAGTAAGAAGTTAAAAGGATAAGTAAGAAGTTGAAAATCTCTCAGTCCACATTATGAAGGAGGAGGGGCGAAATTTTTAGCGCGTAATTTCACACACTAACCAAAAGACAAAAATCCAGGGTGACTTTTTGAGAATTTCCGAACTTCTAGTATAATAAGACATTCTTCATTATTTAATCTTTATGTTTTTGTTTCATTAATTTTATTAACTTCATTTTTACATAGCTTGATTTCCAGATTTGGAAATGCTCAATAAATTTTTCACATTTATAAATGATCTAAAATCTTGATAACAATAATAAAAGAAAATAATGCAAGTTAATCCAATTTATATTTTAAATAAAAATGTCGCCATAAAATATGAATAAAAAAAGATAACGAGTTAAGGATGTTATTTGCACTCTTTTAACAAAAAAGGAAAAATCAAGTTGGCTCATTTATGATGAAATGTCCATTACTTGACAGAATCTCTCCATATTTGGATATTAATTCTCGAATGATCTCGGTTTCTACAGGAAACTTTTCTTCTGAGAGTCTCAAATCAAATTCTCTGCTCTTAAGATCAATAATATCAATCCAATGTAATCTTTCAAACAATTTTAAGGTCTTTGTAATAAGATTTTTTCTTTCTCCATACTCTTCAATATCCCGTTTTACTGTTTCATACCATTTATAAAATTCCTCTTTATCGTGGAAAGTAATGATTGAATTTTTTTCTTCCACTAATTTAAGCCAGAGATGGTGTTCCTCATCATCTAAGATTCGATTATAATTAGCTAGATAATCTAAATTCTTATCAACTAACTCTTTTCTTTTCTCTAAGACAATTTTCTTCTCAAAGTAAAGTTCCGTTGCGATGTAATCAAACCGGGCATAGATTTCTTTTTTGGAAAAAATAAAGTTTGTCATCTTTAACCCTAGAATTCCTAAGATTCCAGCGATAACCTTACTATTCTCAAAATGAAGATTCGGGTAAACTCCTTCATAATCAACATGCCCATTAAAATAATATTCCTTATGGGAAAAGCTCTCTGCCCATATGTCCCTTGAGGTGTTGTTAGAGACCAAATATTTTTTAATTCTCTCAACAAAATGATCCAGAGTTTTATAATCTCTCGGTTCCATATCCTTCATAATCAGATTCCGAAACCCTAAAAATAACTTAGGCTTTTCTTTTACATCCATTTTATCATATTTAGAAACAGAAAAAGCATGTTCTACCACAGGAATTAATGCATTGAAGGTATTTTTACTGTAAAAATCAGTTATCTCTATATCCGGTAATTCTCCGATCTTTTCTATTGTTAGCCCTTCTGATAATAAATTCATTATTTTATTTAAAAGAGAATTTAGAAATGCGGATCGGTTTTTATATTTCTCCTCATCGGGATTTTCTTCTGCTTTAACCCTTACATATCTATCAATCCATTCGGCAAGTGCTTTAGAGATTGAGATAGTGAAAGGAATTTTTTTTTCCGACAAAAATTTTTTTGATGTAATTTCTACTCCCCCTAGTTTACAACTTTTAATAAGATTGTTTTTATATTTTAATTTCTAGATTAAATATCTTGAATTAACAAAGCGATGTTTTTTTAATTATAGAAATACAATTCTTCTTAATTATATACTATAGGGATCTTTTTAATTTTAAGTTTATCTTGAGTTAAGAAAATTTTTACCTATAAAAAGGTTGCTTCATTCAAAATTATAAGATCATTTAAATATCCTTCTTAACTCTTAAGAATCACTTCCTAAAGTGTTTAGTTTTTAAACATTAGGAACATTCCTAATTTCCGACATTTCGATTAATTAATATCCCCGAAAAATTTTAACGCATAACTTCACATGCGCCAAAAGACAAGTCCATGGGTGCCTTTTTACTTTAAGAGAGAGTTGAAATCTTAATATGCAAACTAAATTTCTCTTAAATGATCTTTAAATTCATTCTCTCGTTATCCTATTCATGGATTTACAGAATGCCAAATCTATCGAATTATCTGATAAAAAGTTGTTTGAACAATATTTTAAGAAGTATCCACCTAAAATCTCCGAGTTTACCTTTACAAATTTATTCATTTGGAGAAATTACTATGAGCTTAAGTATATAGAAATAGAAGGGCATCTGGTTTTATTTTCAGAGGATTTTTTAGGGAAATGGGAAGAATCAATTAATGGAAAGGATGATAATGATATGCTATTTTTTTTACCTCCAATTGGGGAATCTCCCGATAGTTTAGTTATTAAATTATTTCAAGAATTTGATAGAGTGGAGATTAGAAGGGTCCCTGAAAAATTAATTGAAACTTTGAAGGAAAATAAAGAAGCTGAAAAGTTAAATCTTAAATTTCAAGACGATAGAGATAATTGGGATTATGTATACAAGAAAGAAGATTTATTAACGCTTTCTGGAAATAAATATCGTTCAAAAAGAAGACTATTGGAAAAATTTCAAGACGAATATGATTATGAATTTCATTTGGTCGATGAGGATTTAATCGAAAAGTGTCGAGAATTACAGAATAAATGGTGTATTATTAATGAATGCCAGAAAAATAAAGATCTAAAACAAGAACAACAAGCGATCTTCGAACTCTTTGAACATTTCACCGATTTGAATGTGAATGGAGGCTTAATCATTGTT
The DNA here is from genome assembly GCA_964653985.1 of uncultured archaeon. GTDB lineage: Archaea > Asgardarchaeota > Lokiarchaeia > Sigyniarchaeales > SOKP01 > CAZZIC01. Next base: position 17,764 of record CAZZIC010000013.1, read on the forward strand.
GATAATAATCCAGCAGGGTATACCTTCGGAGAGCAATTGAATCCCAATACAGGTGTGATTCATCTTGAGAAAGCACATACTTATTATGAAGGGTCTTACCAAGCAATAAATAATATGTTTTTGGAACATTGTTGCCCGGAAAATATAAAGTATGTAAATCGTGAACAAGATCTGGGGATCTCTGGATTACGAAAGGCAAAAAAGTCTTATCATCCCGAATATATGGTTAAAAAGAGTATTATCTACCGTTCAAAAGAAGGATAATTAAAACTTAACCGAAAATTTCTTTCTACTAATTTTTCATAACTACCTAAATTTATATTTTTGAATTCTCTATTATCATTATAACTACAAAATTAATAAGATATCCATAGATTTGCTTAAAGTGAAAAAATAATGAATGAAGAGAATGAAACTGAAGAAAACCAAAGAGCAATCGGACATTTAGTGGGTAAAACTACCGTTGCTTCTGCTAAATTATTGGTCGAAGATCCAAAGGTAGGAAAGAATAATTATGTGGTTCTCTATGGAGATAAAGGAGAAAGTGGAAAAAGAGACTTTCATATATTAGATATTATTGAAATGTGGCATGATAAAAAAGGTATGATGGCAAAAGTACAAGTTCTCGGGGATCGCCCCAGTAGACCCTTCGAACGTGGCTCTAAAGTCTACCTTGCTAAAGAAGAGCAAATTAGAGATGTACTAGGTATCGATAATCCTCCCGAAAAATCGGTAGCGCTAGGGAAATTATTGGGATATGATTTTGATGTGAATTTGTTGGTGAAAAATTTCGGGAGAATTTTCATTACAGGAAAGTCCGGTTCCGGTAAATCTTATACAATGGGAGTTTTATGTGAAGAGTTTCTCAATAAGGGAATACCTGTGGTTATTTTAGATAGACACGGGGAATACGGAAGCTTGAAAGTTGTTAACGATGAAGTTGAAATTAAAGAGGTTTCTGCAAAAGAAGAAGATGAATCCATCGGCTATTGTCCTTGGTGTGGCGAGAATATTCCTAAGGAAGTAAGTATGTGTCCTGAATGTGGAAAAGAACTCAAATCAGATGTACTTGATGACCCTCCCGAGGAACAAGCTGAAAAAAGAATAGAAAACTATGAAGAAAGCAAAGAAAGTCCATATGTGGATAACATCATCGAGTTCGCCGATCTGAAAATAAATAAAGCCGGGGACCTTGATATGGAATATCTTTTTTCATTGGATGAGAAAGATATTGTTGCTCCAAATTTATGTACGATTATCAACCTTAGAGGGTTAAACCTTGAGATTCAAGAAACAATTGCAGGAAAACTTCTCAAAAGATTATATAAAGCAAGTACATCACGAAGAATACCTCCATTTTATTTGTTCTTAGATGAAGCTCATCTTTTTGCAGGAAAAAAGAAAACAGAGACATCGGAAACTGTGAAATTATTTTCTCAAGAAGGGAGAAAATTTGGAGCAAATCTAGTAATCGGAACTCAAAGACCTCAATTATTAGACACTACCATTCGTGCTCAGGCAGGAACGTGGATAGTCCACCAACTTTCTGATGTGAGAGATATTGGGATCACCATCTCGAGTGCCGAAGACTTAACAAAGGAAAATAAGGATGACATCGCAGGTTTAGATAGAGGGGAAGCAATCTTAAGCGGTGAAGCAGTAAGTGGAATTCCTCTATTTGTAAAAGTTCGAGAAAGAAGAACAGAGCACGGAGGAATAGGCTTTAACGCGTTAGATTTTCTTTCCGAAGGCACACTCGATGAGATGAAGAAAAGAAAAGAGAGAATTTTAGGGAAAAAAAGCTCTGAAGAACTGGAAATGGGAAAAACCATTTTCGAAGAATTGAAGGGTCCAAAATCAAATGAAGAATTATTGGAAGAGATCGCTCAATTAAAAGTAGAAAACAAAGAACTTAAAGATGAAAAGAAGCGTTTGAAAGAAAAGATCTCAGAATTAAAAGATCAAAAAGGAGCTCCTTTACAAGCAACCGATGAAACTCTTAAAGAATTACAAACCCAAGTCGATGTCTGGAAAGAAAAATATAAATTTTTAAAAAGCCAACAAGAAAGACCGAGTGGCTCTCAGGGAGATCAAGATGAACTTCTTCTGGAACTCCGTAATAAAATCATTGAATTGCAAGCTCAAGTAAAAAAATACAAATCACTTTATGATGAAGCCATTCTTCTAGCCGAAAAATCAATTAAAGAGTTAAAGAAAGGGCAAGAAGCAGTAAGAAAATAGTAACTGAAAAATTAAAGACTTAAATTAAGGAGAACCCGATTTTTTTACTATTTCTCCCTCTCTTTATTAAAAAGAATAGACTCGGGATCAACTGATTTTTAAAAAAAATAAAAAAGAATTGAATGAAATTAAGAGATTTAAGTTATTTCTTTGGCGGTTTAATAGCAAAAGCACTTAATGCTGCGACCATCGAAAGGATTCCTAGGAAAATGTATAAGGTAAGGTATCCACCAAATAAAAGAACGATCTGATTAACAGCTACAGCGCCAATAAAACCCGCCACCCCGTACGCAGTAAATAAAACACCATAATTTTCAGCAACGTTATTAACTCCATACATATCACTAACCGCAGTCGGGAATAGTGAAAGGTTTCCACCGAAGCAAAACATGATTACCCAAGTAAAAATAAAATAGATCGCTATACTGAAACTTGTGGTGAAGTAAATAAAGAGGGAAACGGCTTGTAAAGCCATCATTATGATCATTGTTTTTCTGAAATTTATAGCATCTGCAAGTCTTCCCCAGGATATTCTTCCCAGTCCATTAAATAGTGCCCCTATACTTCCCGCAAATACAAAAATATCTGGGTTATTGATAACGTATGTAGGATCTGACTCAGCAAAGGATCCATAGGTCCCTATTAACATCAATCCTACCATAGCACTAAGGAAATATGCTGCCCACATAAACCAAAATTGTGGAGTCTTAATCATTTCGGATCTTCTCCATTCCTTATCAGTTATCAGTTCAGATTCAACCATTGCCGGTTCCCAACCCTCTGGTTTAAAACCTTCAGGAGGCTTAAACATGAAGAGGGATCCTACTAATAAGAACACTACATAAAAAATACCCAATAGAATGAACATAACTGGGATGCTTATTATAGCAAAGAATCTTATAAGATAGTTAAAAATGAACGATCCTGCTCCAAACCCAGCAACTGCTAATCCGGTAATCAATCCCTTTTTATCCGGAAACCATGCATTAGCCACGGCAATTGGTACCACATAGGCGATTCCAATACCTAACCCAAATAAAACTCCATAGGTTAGAATCAAACCAAAAAGGGTTGTAACAAAAGCAGACCCAAATACTCCAATCGCAATTACTATCATTCCGAGAAGAACTGTTCTTTGCGGACCAATTCTCCTAACTATTGCACCCGCTTGGATCATGGTTATTGCAAAAGCAATCAAAGAGATTCCAAATACATATACTGTAACGGCTGGTTGCTCTTCAAGATAAGGACTCACAAATGTGGTTAAGGTCCCCCAGCTGTAAAGAGAACCAAGCGCTAATTGTATCAGAATCGCACCTATTAAAACGTACCATCTATTCTTATTTAACAAAGATTTTGTGTTAAACATTTGTATCAATTCATTAGTTTTGTTTAAAATAGTTAGAAAAAAGAATTATTAAAAAGTTAAAAACCTTTCAATCCACTTTTTATCAATATTACATAAGTTTTGATTATTAACAATTCTCTTTTGACTTATTTTATATTTAAATTATAAGAATGACTTTCTCTATTCTTTTATATAAGCTTGGTTAATAATGTAATTAATAAGAATTTAAAATTTAAAACATAAAATGTGAAACTAAAATGATTAAAAAAAGCTGGAATAGAATAATCTTTATTATATCCTTTTTATTGGTATTCCTTTTTAGTACAGTTTTAATGTTTAATACACCCCCAAACGTTACAGCTCAATATGGTTTAACTACAGAAACAGAGGATGGGATCGAGATATGCTTTAACGTCTTTGAACCTTCTAATCAAAAAGAAGATCTAAAAAAGGCAATATTGATAGGACATGGATATATGGCTAATAAAGAATTCATGAAGGGTTATGCTCTTGAATTAGCTTCGGCAGGTTTTGTTGCTGTGACCTTTGATTTTAGAGGACACGGACAGAGTACGGGAAGTTTAGACCGAGGTGGTTTAATAAATGATGTAAGGGCAATTAAAGCTTATTTAGCTTCTCGGGAGGATATAGACATACACAACCTAGGATACATTGGATATTCTATGGGAGGGGGTCCAGGAAACCAAATTATTAAGAACGATACTGATTTTAAATGCTTTATTGGAGTTGGTACCGGACTTCCAACTGATGAATCGGAAATTAGAATTGGAAATTCCACCGATCCTTTAAACATTCTAATGGTCTATGCACGGTTTGATGAAGCTTTTTCTTTGGAGAGATTGAAGGAAGGGCTATCAATTAGAATAGGAGAATCTGCAGAAAGTATAGACGTTAATCAATTATATGGAAGTTTTAACAACGGTAATGCCTCAAAGATTTATCTTGATGATAACAGTAATCATCTCCTTGTGGCTTGGGACCAAGATTTTATTAGGCAAGCACGGGATTGGGTAATTAACACTTTTCCTGAAGTAGATCAAATAAATGAGAACTTTTATGTGAATATAAGAGCATTGATTCTATTTTTCCAAATTTTTGGAGGATTAGGTTTATTTTTCATGATAATTGAACCTCTTTCAAGTTTAGTACTCTCCCAAGAAGAAAGTGAAGAGAAATCAAAGCCGGATCAAGAAGGAAGTAGAACTAAAGATTTTTATCCCCTCCTACGAATGATCCTTTTTTCGCTCGCTTTAGGGATACCTGGATTAATTCTGATGATGATTCCACTACTGCTACTACCAATGGCAATTTCGAGTTTTGTTATTAGTTTATTATTTGGATATGGGTTTGGTATAACCTTTGTCCTATATCTATATGGAAAGAAACGAGATATATCTTTGAGATCTCTTCTGAAAAAACCAATAGACATCCCAAAGGAAACCCTTATACGGCATATTAGCCTTGGAATTGGATTAACATTCTTGCTATATGTGATCTTGTATTTATCATTAGGCATTAATTATATCGGAATAATTCCTTCGATTTCAAAGGTTCTCTGGATACCCTTTTACTTTATTCCAATGTTTCTGACCTATTACATCTATTCATTTACATTTAAAACCGTTGCTCAAAAAAACTTCAGAAATAACTTGACTGGAATTTTCAAGTCTTCTTTATTGACCTTTGGAATTCAATATCTCTATATTATTATCTATATATTAGGGATCTCATTTTTATCTGGCAGTCTGTTTTACTTTGGAACGATGATTCCCGTTGCAACCCCAATATTAATCTTAGCTTCTTTTGTGTATGCTGTAACTTATCAGAAAACCAAAAATATTCTCGTTGCCGTGATTATAAACAGTTTGTTTTTCCTCATAATAATAAGTACCATCTCTCCAATGCAGAGTTCATTAGAATTTATAGCGAGATTTCTTTAATTTTATATTTCTTAACCCCATTTTTTTTATTTCTTTTTATAAACCAATTTTAAATTTTGATTTTTTCCTTTTCAATCTAATTTCTTTAATTCTTTAACACATAGATTAGACATAAAAATCTTTTAAGTGATAAGAATTATAATAAATCACATATAAATAAAACTAAGGTCAAAAACAATCTTAATGTTTTCTGAGTGTTAAAATGGCAGCTAAAGGATTTAAAGGTGTTTTATGGGCATTTGTCTTTCTAATTGGCGGGTTGATATATGGGGTTATTCCAACATATTTAATTGTAAAATATTGGGTATGGCTTAACCAAATTACTATGAATGGGAATCCTATTTATACATTTGCACTTTTTGCCTTATTTTTATGGTTTGTTACTCTTTTATTAACTTTAATCTATTTAGCGGCTGTGGTAAGAGCTGTACTCCAACGAAAAAACGAAGAAGGATTGGGAATTCCAAAAGGAGTAAAATATTTTGGATTAACTACAGATATCATTATAATAACTTTTATGGTAATATGGTATCTCTTATTTGATGAAATTGCCTTTCTCTCTATGAGTCCTCCATAGAATCTATTTATATTGAAATCTATTATAATTTTAGATCTCACTTTATTTAAAGATAAGAGAAGAAGGATATACAATTAAGACTTAGGTTTTATAATTATCCTTTTTTGTCTTATAATATATTCCAGAGAATTTTAACACTATAAAGTAAATTTTTTCGAAGATATTTTAATCCAAATTTAATAACTAAAGGATCTCGGATGAGTTTAAAAACAATCTCTTTAGGGAAATCCATATCTCCATATATCGAAACCAAGTTTTTAATTTCTTCTCGATTGATAATTTTAAAGGCCATATTAAAATCCTCTTCATCAAATCTCTCCAAAACTTTGCTAATTAGATAATGAAGTTTCAATTGTATTCCGATTGTCTTATTACAAGGTTTTTCATAATACTTTTGTATGATCCTCTTAGAAAAATTATTTTGCTTAAAACAACTATTTATGGTAGAAGCTGCATATTTTGAAGCACTTAGAAGCATAACTATCCCACCTCCAGTAGTTGCTTTTACTTGACCTGCCGCGTCTCCAAGGAGTAAGGTATGTGGAAATGCAATTTCATTCATCGTTCCATATGGAATTAATCCTCCTTGTTGACTAATACTCTCATTTTTGTGAATTTCTAGCTTTTTTAAAAAGATCTTAAAGTTAGTTGCTATATTTTTAGCACTGGCTAATCCGATTCGGTATATGTTATTTCCTTCTGGAACTATCCATCCAAATAATTCTTTCCATTTTGGATCAAAGTACATATATGCGGTATTTTGATCAAATGTTCCTTCGCAACGGATTTGAGTAGCATAAAGAAGTTTATTATTTACTCCAAACGTTTTAGCAACTTTCGATAATGGGCCATCACAACCCACAATCATTTTCGCCGAAATTTTCCGCTTTGAAGTTTCAATAAGAACTTTTTCTGAATTTTCATCTCCCATTTTCATTGAAAGAAATTTTTCTCCAAGAAAATAGGTTATATTAGAGAATTCTTGATTTTTTTGGTAAAAATATTTATCAAACTTAACCCTATCGATGATGTAAGGGTTTTCCTCTCCGCTGAATTCTACCGATTCACCAGAAGGCGAGACAATCTTTGCAGTATTAACCCGATTTAATATGAGAGATTCAGGGATCCTAATGAGATCAGTTAGTTTCTGGGAGATAATTCCTGCACATTGAAGAGGTTTACCTATACTTTGATGTTCTTCAATTATTGCGATCCTAAGATTTGATTCTGAGAGTAAATACCCAAGGTAATTTCCCGCTATACTTGCTCCAATAATACATACATCAAAATGTATCCTCTTCTTGACCATTATAATTTGTAAGTAAAATAGTTTTAGAAATTTTTGGGTATAAACCAAGATTCAATAAACTAAGAAAACTTTTGTCCCTTGAATATTCAATCTTTAGGTATAAAAGTAAAAATTAAGGAGTGTGGACTTGTCATTAAAATAGGATATCCTTGTATAAATAATTCTCTCTCTTGTAAAAGTAGTAGCGGATTTAGGTTAAAGAATTATTCTCAAGAGAGGGTAAAGAAAACAGTGAAAAGTAATTTAGACTGCCTACAACAAATTTTACAATATAATAAAGAGCATGGAATATACTTTTTTAGAATCTCATCGGATTTAATTCCTTTTGCTTCACATTCGATAATGGATTTTGAATGGCAAACTTATTTTAAAAAGACCTTCCAAGAGATTGGAACTTTTATAAAAAGTAATAAAATGAGAACTAGCATGCATCCCGGTCAATATACCGTGTTAAATTCAAATAAAAAAGATGTATATTATCAAAGCATAAAGAATTTACAATATCACACAGAATTATTAGATTTAATGGAATTAGACACTACTGCGAAGATTCAATTACATGTTGGAGGTGTTTATGGAAATAAGAGAAAAAGTCTACAAAGATTTATTGATAGATATAAAAAACTCAATGATCAAATTAGAAATCGGCTCATTATCGAAAATGATGAAAGGAGTTATAATTTGAATGATTGCATCTTAATCAATAAACAAACAGAAATACCTGTGGTATTAGATATTTATCATCATAAATTAAATAATCAAGGAGATACAATGGTTCAAGGTTTTCAAAAAGTCAAAAAAACATGGGCTGAAGAGGATGGACCCCCGATAATTCATTACAGTACCCAAAAAGTCGGAGGAAATCCAGGGAATCATGCTCAAAAGTTGGATGCAGGCCATTTTAAGCATTTTTTAAAAGAAATGAAACTATTTGATTTCGATATAATGATAGAAATTAAAGATAAAGAAAAAAGTGCCTTAAAAGCCTTAGAGTTATTGAAAACAATTTATTAATAGAAGATTTAAAACTAAATTTAAGAAAAACTCAAATAGGAAAGAATTCAAATGAAGATCATTCATTTCTATAGCCAAGATCCATCATCATACCGTAAACAACACCCAAAACGATATTCTTTAAAATAGGATGGGAGTTTTTAAGATCGGTTCTTTTCTCAAAATAGGGCATTATCTTCTCAACGATGTATTTAGTCTGGGCTTTCTCTGCATATAGATTAATCACTTTTTGCCTAAATTCTTTCATAAAGTTTTTATGTTCATTAAGAACATATTTAATTTCTTGCTCTCCATTGATTGCCCCAAAATGACAAAAACCGGCTAAAATTGGGGTGATTAGCATTAATTTATTGAGTGTTTCCATATATTTTTCATAATCAAAATAGACAGGCATTGATGTTGGCATGGTCATTAATTTTGAGGAATGATATATCGTTCCAACTGCTTCTCCAAAAAAAACAAAATCAATTTTATTATCTCTTATAAAAACCGGACATTGATGATCTGGAGTGTGACCCGGTGTCTTTAGGATTGCTAGATCTATTCTTTTTTGATTTGAATAAAAGGAATCGATGATTTGATAAGACTTAAGAGGGAGCGTGTGAAAGTCTTCAAGGGGGGAAATTAGGTTAAATGCTTTTTCTTCTATGGGCTTCATTTCTCCAATAAAATCTCCGAATGTTCGTTTTGCCCTGCTTAGGTGACCTTCAAAATTATTGAGTAAATTCTTAGTCAACTTGTTTGTAAGTATTTTTACATCGGGATTGTGTTTTTTCACTTCCTCATACAATTTAAACATCCCACCATTATGGTCGAAGTGATGATGAGTCGTTATCAAATATTTTATGGATGATAAGTCAATATCCTTCTTCTTGGTATACTGAAAAATCTTATTCACTTCTAAAGAAGAACCACAATCCATTATAACACCGTAGTTATCAAATTCTCCAATAAAGCATGAGAGAATCCTGTTTTGCCCAAACTCTTTCAGATCAAGATGATGTATATAATGATTTATGAGTTTTGAAGCAGTTATGATCGGAGTGTTTTCCATAGATGATTTAATAAAGATATAATGAGATAAGAAAGATCCGATTTTTCTTAATAATTAATATAGGGTTTAAGAGAGATTAAAAAAATTTGAAAGGTTAAAAGTCGAGTTTCTGGCGCCAAAATTTAATTTTCATTTTTAGCTCATTTCTTTCCGGTTTACTTAATATTTCGTCTCTTTCCTGTAAATCAAGCATATTACGATGGATATTCTTAATTGTACTATTATATCCTTTTTCTTTTACATAATCTTGATGAAATTCTTCTAATCTTGTTGCGATCTCCTTCCCTTTAATAGAATCCAAATCCTTTCCTATTGAAAGAAACTTCTTTTCCAAAGGAGGTAAATCATCTAAAGATTTTTTAATCTCAACTTCTTGTTTTGGTTCTTCTGTTAAAGTGCTTTTTTGAATGGGTTCAGGTTCAAGTTTTTCCTTTTCTTTCGGCTTCATTTCCATCTCTGAAATCGGTTCCTCTTTTGATTTTGATTCTTCTAAAGGTTTAGGGGAGGGTTTTGGTTCCGCTTGAGGTTGTTTTACAGGTTTACTTACCTCTTTTCGAGCACTCATCCAAGCATCTTCCAAAATCGGGACGAATATTTTAATATGCTCTTCAATAATACTTCCTATACCTGCGATCTCTGTCCTCAATTCATCTTTTACTAATGTTTCTGATAAGACACAGAGCACCACTTCTTCATAATCCCGATTAATTCCCCATAAATTCTGAAGTTCTCTATTACGATAATCAACATTATCAAACTCATCTAATTTAATAATTGTTTCATTATGTGAATCCTTTGAAGGATCGATATGAGCAGCGATACGGATATTAACGTGTCGAGGCATTTCTTTTAATTTTTTTATGTCTACATCAGTAATTTGTGGAGCGACAATTAAAACTCTCAGTTTCGCTTTTGCTAACTCTTCATTTATATGAGCCTTGGCACTTTCAGGAGATCTTATAAACCAAATATCTTTCATAGTGAAAGAGGAAACTCTTCGTGCTTGTTTCCAAAATTCTTCGGTTGTAATTTCATTAATTTTAAGACGCTTTAAGATATCATCAAGAGTTTTTTGAATTGTATCTACAACTCGTTCTGAGAATATTTCCTTAAGCTTTCCCATAGAACGAAATATACCCTCTGAAATCTCTTCAATCTTTCCTTGAGCAACATTAATTGCCTTTGCAAAATCTTGATTAATATCACCAACTACTTCAGCTTTTTCCTCTCCAGGTTTAATTTCGATCCCATTAAGTTGTCCGAGACTTTCTTCGATGGAACTACGTAATTTCGCCAGCAATTCGGTATTAAGAGTTTTAGTAACTTTTTGTAGCTCATCCGTAAAAACCATTTTATTGACCGAGATTTGAGTACTAATTCCTTGTGTAATTTCTTTTAAACGATTTGTTACGACTTTATCAACAACTTGTTCTACGGTTTGTTGAATAACTCCAAGGCGTAATTTTTGAAGGTTATCAGAGATTGTAGATTTAATATTATCCAATTCATTTTTCAAATCTCCCACTTGAGAACGAATAATTTGAGCAGTCTTGGAATTTATATCTTCAAATTGTTGCGTGATTTTTTCAATTTGATCTTGCATAACATTTTTGGTGTAATCATCTAAACTTTCTATATCAGTTGAAATGTCCTTTATATGGTCAATTACCTTGATTTTCTCTCCAAATTCTCCTTTTTGTAGCTCAACTTCAGAGATCATTCGCTTTTTCAAATCTTGCATAAATTCGTCCGTGTCTTTGAGTTGACTCATATCTTCCGCTTCTGATTCAAATTGAGAAAATGATTTATCTACCTCTCGAGGGATTTGTTCTTTTATTTCGGATATATAAGAATAAAAATCCCTTAATTGGCTCACAAGGGCAGCATAAGGAGGTAAAGCACTATAATGAGGTGTTGCTCCTACTATTTTCTTAAATAATCCAATATCCAGAAATTTTTCTGCGATTTTTTTACATTCTTCTTGGGATTTGTCCGTTATTATTGCAAGTTCTCCTAAGGAGACCACATCTCTTCCTATGGTTTTTATATAGAGATTAATCTCATCATCGGTTAAATTAATATCGCTTAATGCTTGCTTGATTACATCTTCGGAGACAAAGATTTCCTCTTGTTCTTCAAATACATCTTTAATTTCAAAGTTTTCAATCTCTAAGTATTGATTAATATAAACTATCAACTTATGCTTCGGTTTTCCATGGACACTTTCCTTTTTAATTGGAAATTTATTAGTTGCCTTGTATTCCTCAGCCGAAATGGTGAATTCAATTTCTTCTAAGCACAATTTACAAGTTTGAGATACTATTTTTTTATCTTGCTCTTTAAATAGGTACATTTATTTATTCTCCTCTTTTAATTTATTTTAAAATTTCACTTCTTCGGGATAAGTAAGTTCTAATAAATCATATGCTTTTCGAGCAATTTCTAAGTTTATATTTCCATCCTTTTCCCCTTGCTTATAGAATTCCCGAATCTTAGGGAGTAAAAACTCTGGAAATATAATTAATGGTTTTATATCAGTTAGTAGAATTATCCACTTTCTGTCTGTTTTATCTTTGATTTCGGTAATTATCTTCAAATATTTCAGATCATCAATCAATACATCGGTGACCGCGAATTCAGAAAAGATCTTTGGTATTTTATCCTTAGGATAATAATTCGAGCGTAATAGCATAAAAAAGTCATACACATCAGGATTAAGCAAGATTGAAGAAATTTTCTTTAAATCGTCTAAAGATTGTTCATAAGGATCATAGCTTCCGAAATACTCATCTACTTTTTCCTTATATTTCAAATAAAGATCATTTGCGTTCTCTTCAAGGTGGTTTAATAATTCATTATTTGGAATACGAGCCATTAAGATATCTTTTATTAAGAATAAATATTCTCCTTGATTTTGCATTAATCCTGTATCTTCATCTTTCTCTCCCTTAATCCAATCTCTTCTTACAATATTAAGCTCTAAAAATGGTTGAAGAAGCACATCTAAATTTAAATTACCCCTCATCTTTTCAATCTTTTGCTTTAATTCCATCTTAGAAATTGGACGTTCTCTTAAATAATCTAAGACCTTTAGCCTCGCTTCATTATTATATATTAGAGCAACTTTCTGTAATTTATCCAAATTAGTAAGGCGCTCTATTTGAAAAATAGTATATTTTAATTCGTTCTTTAATCTTATATTTAGATTTGTTATTTTAGAGATTTGTTTTTTATTTTGCGCAGCTTCAAGTTTAACGAAGATTTTATCAAGTCTTTTAGCCATATCCTTAAGTAGATCCATAAAAAGTTCAATTTCATCATCAATCTCAAAGATAGCTAATGTTAAAAACTGGGATCCATCTTCTAACTGTCTGAAATAAGATACAACTTGATATGGTGTCTCTTTTAACATTCCCGAATAAAAATTACTTGAAACGGAGGTTCCTTCAGCATCCCTAAATAGTCCTGTTGTTTGCTGATAAAAATTGGCAAAGATATCATTTTCTACGATTAGATCAGAGTAATCTTCTTCATCAAATTCATCACTTGTAAACTGAACTTGAATCGGCTTGAATTCGGGGTCAATCTCCCCCGATTCCTTTTGATTTAAGTTAAACTTAAACGTTAAAATTCCTTGAATCATTTTTACCCTCTAATTGCTGTTCTAATAATAATAAAATAGTTAGATATATATACTTTTTTTTTAAGATTTGTTGCTAAATATATTTATCCAATTTTCATGTAAATATTTTCCAGTAATACTTTAAAGATATTTTACACAAATTGACTATATTTTTATAATTTATAATATATGTATCCAATTTTTTATCATAAAACTTCACTTTTATGAAACTTTGGGCTAAAAAGTTATTCAAAATTGATGAATATTGAGATATTTCATAGAATTCACTCTATATCATTAAATTACTTGAATTAATAAAAGATAGGAAAAATTTAATATAAGAATAAAGATTAAATTTGATCTTGAGAAATATTTAATAATGAATATCCAATAAATTATTTTAACAATAAAGTTATTTACTAATCCAATAGAGAGGTTTAAGAAGTTGGGCTTAAAATATAGGAAAAAAATTCATACTCGTTTAATAACTTTCTCACTTATCTTATTAGGTTTGATATTGGTAAGTTCAATCAATCATCCTAATAATTATGTTAATAACTCAATATATCAAGAAGATTCCAATCAAAACAATACTATCAACAAAGAGAGTTTAGCTACAAGTGATTTAAATACGGATAATTCATTTGAGGGAGTTGGATCGGAATGGGATACAACTCATTGGGCTAATCGGACAGATAAGGAATTAGATGTTCAATTTGAAAATAATTCCTATGATCAAGTATATACACCATTATTTTCTGGTTGGGAAGGATATAAATTAGAAGCGAATATAAGCGATCTATACGATACCAGGAATTGGAATAACGGATCATTTCATTTCGGTTCCGATGATGATACAAATTCAACTTCAGATGACGATAATGATATAACCGGAGATAACGCGTTCCAAAATTGGACTTTTTCTTACTCTGATTCAAATGAACCAAATGTTATGGGGGGAAATTATTTCGACGAGACTTATTATTTAAGTAAAAATCAAGATTGTCTTCAATTAAAAATGGAAGGAGATTATAATCCAGATGGAGATGAAGATAGATATCAATATGATGAGGGTGACGCCGCTTGGTGGAGTAGTTTCTTTCATATACCAAGAGGAAAGTTAATCGATAGTAGACTTGAATTTGACGTTAATCCTGTCCATTTAAGTGAAATAAATGGATGGGAATTTAGGATCTATCTAAATGATGTATTAGTATATTCAGAGGGAACTAAAACAATTAAGGACTACGGAGAAAATCAATGGCATAAATTCTCAGTACCCCAAGATCTGTGGATAAATTCCTCAAACGTCTTTACTTCCACTTATCTTAATGATTCTGATATTTCAATAAAAGCAGCTCTAAATTATTCTTCTCAGGATGCAGAATATGGTCCAGAGGATGGAGAAAATATTGATTATCAAGAGCTTTTTTTTGATAATATTCAACTGATAACAGAAGCAGAAACTTATCCTTCTAATGTTAGTTTAATGTTAAATGATACTAACGTGAAAGACCTTTCATGGGGTGAAGGAACATTGAAATTGGAAGGATCATGGACCAATTCGAAGGTATTTTCTAATTTTAGTAGTTCTGATGTTTGGGATTTAGGAAGTTTCGAGAAAAATCAGGAGTTTGTAGATTATTATATTAATTTAAAAGCAAATATTAATCTTTATGCGACAAGCAGTACTGGAACAGTCCATGAGACCCGGGAAACCTCCAGAGGAACTAAATTCACCATAGAAAACAATACAAATACTGAATGGTTAGCGTATAGTTATATAGAGGAACCCGAAGATTATAGTGAAAGTTTATTAAAAATCGATTTTCCAAAGGATGTTAATATTACTTTTGTGGGAGATCCACAAGATCCTTCGATCAATATTCTTGATCTATGTAAAAACGATACAAAAGGTTCCTTATTTATCCCAATTGAAAATATTTCTACAACACCAAAGGGATATTGGAAATTAGAAGCAATCTCACCAAATTATTGTAAAGATTTGAATGTTTATAATAATGTCTCAGGTACCTGGGAATTGAACTCAACATTCTTAGCAGGGGATTACATAAATATTACTGGAGAAATTAATAATTCTCTTATTATAAAAGATTATATTGATAAGACTAAAGCAAAATTAGAAATAAGGTTCCCAAACGGAACAATCTGGGATGATCAATCACAATATCAAACGGTAAAAAATGATGGAAAAATAAGCTTTGTTCCCTTTCAAATTCCAGAAAATCCTCCTAATTATCAAGTAGGAGAATATGAAGCAATAATAACGTGGAATAATTCCTATGGAATAAATGGAATGAATGAGACAGGGTTAATATATAAAAAATTTTCTGTAAAACACCTAGCAAAAATAATTCCTGAAAGCTATTACTATGAGGACAATTTCGAGAACTCAACTATAAATCTCAAAGTTGATTTCTTGGATCTGGAGGATTCCACTCCAATTGAAAATGCTTTAGTTTATACAACTGGGTTTGATGAATCTCAAATGTTAATATTTGATGAGATAAGCACTGGTTTCTATTTCTTTGAGTTTAATGTTACTGGTGGAGATTATGGAAATAATACCTTAAAAATATATGCGAACTCAAGTGATTATATCAATCAGCTAATTTCAATAAAGATTGAGATAATTAACCAAACTCTGTTAAAAGTTGAGGATGATTTCTTAGAAGATGTTCTTTATAATCAGAATTTTACAATAGAATTTAATTATACAGATAAGAATACGGGAATTGGAATAAAAAATACAACTTTGGATACGAATTGGTTGGGAGATTACCATTTCAATACAAAAGCAAATGGACAGTATAACTTAACTTGTAATACGTCTTTATTCAATGCAGGAAATTTATATAACTTTTATATTCATGCAGATGCCTATAAATATGAAGCTCAGAATATTTCTATTAGTGTTTATATATCAGAATTAGGTTCCAAAATTGAATTGTACCTAAATGGAAAAAGGACAAACGCTAATGAGATTTTCTCTGTTGGTGTCAAAGATAGAATTAACATCACTGTGAATTATGAAGATGATTTTGGGAATCACTTAAATAACGCAAGTGTGTCTCTATCCGCAGAAAGGTTCACTAAAAATTTAACAGAGAATAAGGATCTCAATCATTATAGTATCATTATCCAAGGGGAAGAATTAGGTCAAGGGTTAGATAACTTAAACATCTTTGCACAAAAAACCAATTATGAACCTGAGTCTGTTCCATTTATTATCGAGATATCCGAAAGAGCAACAGATTTAGAAATTTATCTTAATTCAATGAATAAAACTGTTGATCCATTTATATCCACTACTAAGGGTTCGATTGTAAATCTCTCTATTGAATATTTAGACGATACCGGGGAATTTATAAGGGATGCGAATGTATCGGCATCGGGGGATATTGAAGAGCAACTTAACCAAAATATAAAGTTAAAACAATACTCACTATTGATTAATACCTCGAAACTTGATGTTGGTACGAGAAAAGTAAGGATCTCAGCAGCGAAAACCAATTATCAATTCCAAAGCAAAAATATCAGAATTGAAATAAATCGGATCGATACTGAAATTAATACCGTATCCGGAGATTCATCGGTAAATTTAAGGCCAGGAGAGAATTACACGATTCAGGTATTTTTAAGGAATTTAGAAACAAATCAATCTATCCTTGGAGCTTCAATCAATTATACATGGATTTTTGGAGAAGGTTCTTTAACTGACTCTGATAACAACGGAATATATGAAACCACCCTTCAAAACTTACCAGAAGGGACATATCAAATAGTAATTACAGCGAATATTGGAGAAGAATATGATGTTAGAACATTTACTATTACATTATCAATCTCAAGACCACCGCAAGAATTTTTCGCATTTCAAATAACCTTGATAATTTCAGCAGCGATAGCTATTGCATTATCATCTTATACCATTCTTTACCTAAAAGTTTTAAAATATCCAAAAGCCGTAAGAAAGGTAAGGAAATTTAGAAAAAGTTTGAGTAAAGCAAAGTCACCCGATATTAATGTAAAAGACAGACGCTCAGCCTTCTCGAATCATTATAAGAACCTCTTATCAAAAACACCACAGAATATTGATTTATCTAAAAAACAAACGGAGGGATTGAAATAATGATTAATCCTAAAGATTGGAAGAAAAGAACTAAAGCCATTCTATTATGCCTAATCGTATTAGTTAGTCTTAATATATTTTGGTTTGAACAATTTATTATAAAGAGTGATTATTCTAATGATTTTAATGAAAGCAGCAAGAATGATTTTGCTGAAGGGCCTATAGGAGGTATTAGCAATTCAAATAATACATATAGTGGAATAGGATCACCGTGGAATATCACACATTATGCTAATAGAACAGACAAAGGAATTCAAATAAGTATGGAAAACAATGATTTTGATAACTCCGCGAAAGTTCCCTTGGGAAAAAATTGGTATGGGCAAAATTTAACTGCAAATATCCGAAAATTATATGATTATCAAAACTGGAATAATGGAACATTTAATTTTGGTTCAGATGATGCTAACCAGCCAGGTGATGACGATACACAATTTACTAGTGGAAATATATATCAAAATTGGACTTTCCATAAATTTGATAGCGGTAGTTATACAAATTTAATGAGTGGAAATTATTTAGAAAATTATGATGGTCATAATTGTCTTGAATTAAGGATGGATGGGGAACTAGATTCTGAAGAACCTGACGCTTATGGCTATAATGAAGGAGATAAAGCCTATTGGTCAACTTATTTTTCTGTGCCCCGAGGAAACATAGTATTTGGGAACTTAGAATTTGAGGTAAAGATCAATCAAACTATAAATATTAATGGATGGGAACTAAAAGCATATCTAAACAACCAAGAAGTCTACTCTATTCCGAATTATATTTTAGAACAATTTTTGTCTAATAGTTGGGGAAAAATCAGCGTTCCCATGACTGTTTGGACAAATAAATCAAATATTTTTCAAAATCCTGCTCATAATGAAGATATTTTGCTAAATATGTCATTAGAATATACTTCTGGAACGACTTGGTACAAAGGTTTCGATTCAAGAAAATTCCAACAAATGTTCATTGATAATGTAAACGTAAGCCTAAAGGCTGAAGCGAAACCTTCAGATGTATATTTAGAGATGAATAATACAAAAGTCAATGATATTGATTATGGAAAAGGTTTTGTCAAAATCGAAGATGGGAATTGGGATGGAGATGTCTATCCTTGGGTTAGAGCCAATTTTAGTAGTTTTGGAACTGGTAAATTTGGAGATTATTCCGTAGAATTCGAAACAGATCTTAATTTATTTGCCTTAAAACATACTCCAGATACCAATTATGAGTTAGACACCTCTTCTTTGGGTGTTAAATTTTCTGCTTTAAATGACAGTTCTGTAGAATGGAAATCATACGGTTTCATAAATGTACCCACGGGCTATGAAGAGACTATGATGCTTATTCAATTCCCCGAAGATCTGAGAATCAGTTGGATCTCCGAAGCTGCCCAGCCCAGTATAAATCTTACAAGTTCTTGTGATACCTCCAATTTAGGGAAAATAATAATTCCAGTAAGTCAATTAACCGATTCTCCGGAGGGATTTTGGACTTTTGAGGGTATTTCTCCCAACTATGGAGAGAGTTTGAACTTCTATAATAATGCAACTGGAGTTTGGAGGTTAAATTCCACATTTTTAAGTGGAGATTATGTAAATATTTCAACAGAGATAACCAAAAACTCATTGATAGAAAATTATATTGGGAATACGCAGGCAAGGCTTCAAATTAAATTTCCAAATGGATCCATCTGGTCAGAAAAAACACAATTTAAAACATTACAAGATGATGGAATAGTATATTTTGAACCTTTTCAAGTTCCTGAAAGTGGACCTAATTATTTGGTTGGAGAATATGAAGCGTTAATCACATGGAATAATTCTTATTCCAGTTTTGGATTAAATGAGACTGGAATTATAGTTAAGAGGTTTTTAGTAAAACATAATTCCATTCTTATACCAGATGAGAATTATTTCGAAAGCCAGTTAGAAGGATCAACTATTAACTTAAAAGTTTCATTTTCAGATTTAAATAATGATAAAGCAATTCAAAATGCTATTGTTTATACTTATAATTTTACCCATCCTTCCACACCAATGATTTTTAGCGAAGTTAGTCCAGGATATTATTTATTAGAGTATAATTTTATTGGAGCAGAGGCGGGAAATAATTCAATTATGATTTATGCCAATTCTTCTCATTATCAAAATGCCGAAACTCTTATTAAAATTGAAGTTATAAAAGAGACTGAAATCACTGTTGAAAACGAATTTTTATCCGGAATCCCATATAAAAGCAATTTTTCGATTGATTTCAATTACACAGAGAAATATTTTGGAGAGGGTATAATTACTGATGATTTAAGTTCCGATTGGGATGGAGATCACAGTTTTTATGATTTGGGTGAAGGAAATTATCGATTAGTATGTAATGCTTCTGGACCGTCGTATGAGCCCAATAATCTTTATAGTTTGATAGTTACTGTAAAAGCAGAAAGTTATGTTTCCAAATCTATACCAGTTCGAATTTTCATTTCAGATTTGGGAGCTTCACTTCGCGTTGAGGTTAATGGCACTACGATTGGAGAAGATGATATGGTAGATTTTGAGTTTAAAGATCAAATGAATATATCTGTATATTATACCGGAGATCTCCAGAATCACATATCTGGAGCAAATGTTAGGATAGTGGGAGCATCTCAATCACTAAAGTTAACCGAAAATGTAGCAGCCAAAAGATATGAAAGAGTTTTCAATGTTAGCGATTTTGGTCTTGGTATTCACTATTTTACGGTTTTTGCTAATTCAAGTGATTATAACCCGAAATCATTCCGTTTCATTATTGAAGTAACAGAATGGCAAACTAAATTGAGTATAATCTTAAACGGTGAAGATAAAACAGAAGATCCTCTTATTGATGTACCCATTGGACGTAGCCTAAACCTTACGGTGAGATATACTACCGTAAATAATATTCATATTTCTAACGCAAGCGTCAAACTTTCTGGAGATTTGCAACTCAATCTCACGGAAGATAAAGATTTTGAACAATATTTTACCCTTATTGAAACAAATAATTTCGATATAGGAGTGAAAATATTTACTGTGACTGCTGAGAAGGATAGTTATATAACCCAAACTTCTGATGTAAGATTAAATGTAAGAAAAAGAAAAGCTGAAATAACTACTGAAGAAGATGAAGAACAATTCAACGTAGCACCCGGAGCTGATTTTGTAATAAGGTTTTCATTAGAAGATCTAGATTTTAACAGTTCTATTTCAAATGCCTCTTTACGGTATTCTTGGGAATTCGGGCAAGGAATTCTAACAGATCCAGATAATGATGGCATTTATGTGTTAAAATTGAATAATGTCCCAGAAGGTTCTTATACAATAAGGATATCCGCATTTGCAGGAGAAAATTATGAATTTGAAAGTTATCAATTAACATTGACAGCTACTTTAGATCCTGAGGTTTTCTTATTAGTCCAAACGTTGATTATCATAGCGATTGTCGCTTCCGCCGCAATTGGTGGATACATATATGCTTACCAAAAAGTGCTAAAATACCCAAAATCCGTAAGAAAAGTTAGAAAATTTAAGAAAACCTTAAGTAAAGATAAGAAACCCGATATCAGTATAAAAGAGCGGAAAAATGCTTTCAATGAGGCTTATCAAAAAGATCTAGAAGAAAGTACAAAAGGAACAAGCAAATTATCGAAAATCAAGCCAAAGTTAAGCGGTAAAATAAACAAGGAAAAAGTTGTGGATGAAACCGTTGAAAAAGCTACCAAGAAGGGCACAGAAAGCAACGAATAATTAAATATTCATTTTTTAACCTTTATTTTAACTTAATTCTAATTTTTTAACCGGTTTTTTAACTTATCAAAAATTAATTATGACTCTCTTTGATATATTTCTTCTTCAAATATGAATAAACATAGCTATCTACGAATTTTCCACTATCATTAAGATATTCTGATAGTCGGCCTTCTCGAATAAATTTACACTTTTCAAAAAGGTTTATAGACCTCTGGTTGTTTACTCTCACATGAGCTTGTAACCGATTCAGTTTGAGATGAATAAAAGCAATAATTTTAACGAGCTGGATCGCCTTTCTGCCAATTTCCTCACCCCAATATTCAGGAATAATCCATAAACCTATTTCTGCTCGCTTATTAATCCAACTTATATTCCAGAGGCTTATACTTCCAACCCTTGTTTTTTGGTCGCCTTTTCCCGTTTCAATTACGTAATTAAATTGTGCATAATTTTTCCAATAATGGATATAGCGCTCAATCATGTCTTTTGAACGTTTCAATGACTTGATGGGGGCTAAAGATAGGAATTGTGTTATAGATTTATCTTTAAGGTTATTATAGAGAAATTCAGCATCATCCGGAGAAATTTTCCGCAAGTGAATTTGATTTTTATGAATGTGCTCAACTACTTCGACATTTATATCCATAAGTGGTATTTTATCATAATAAATTAGGGAATAAAAAAATTGTATTTATAAATAAAAAAGAAAAAATCTTAAAGGATTTGATAATGAGGTTCTTTAGCTAAGGATCTAATATCCTTTATATTCCGGTTCTTTTCTTCTCAGAAACGCATTAATTCCTTCCTTTACATCTTCAGCTGCACTGTTTACACCGAAACCTAATTGCTCAAATTGTAAACCGACACTCACTGGCACTTCAGTTCCGAATTTCAAGCACTTTTTGATTACAGTGAGGGATGTCGTTGCCGAATTTCCAAGGTGGGTCGCTTTTTCATCAACCAAATTTTCAAATTCTTCTCCCTCTTCAGCAAGGAATGATACATAGCCCCATTCGTGCATATCTTCAGCAGAAACTCTTTTTCCAAAGTAAATCATCTTAAAGGTTCGTGCTAAACCAATATGTTTAGCCATTCTCTGTGTTCCGCCGTTTGCAGGAAAAATCCCTCTGTCAATTTCTGGAAATCCGAAAAAGGATCTCTTGGAAGCTATAACAATATCACATACTAAGGTAAGTTCACAACCACCGCCTAAAGCATATCCGTCTACTGCCGCGATAACCGGTTTCGGAAACTTTTCAATGAGGTCATAATAACGATGTCTCATATCCATTGCAATAGACATATGGACTGGAATGTTTGGTTTTACTCCAGGACCAAAAGATGCGGACAAGTCAGCCCCGGCAGAGAAAGCTGGTTTTTTGGTAAAATCTTTTGTCCCCCTTAGTACAATACAGCGAACATCTGAGTCTAATTCGAAAGAATACATAGCCTCATATACTTCCTCAAGAGTTTTTACTTGAAGCGCATTGAGTTTATCCGGTCGATTTAGAGAGATGACGGCATATTTTTTCTCTGGGAATTTTTCGACTAAAATGTGATCATATTTTTTTTCTTCAGACATTATTTTCAACCTTTTCTTATTCAAAACTTCTTTTTGAATATCTTTTTATTTTGAATTTAGAATATTTAGTATTAGTTCTTGTTTTAGTTAAAAGTTTTTCTGTTTCCAAGAAAGTAAAGTTTAGTAAAAAATTAAATAAAAGAACTCTATTCTATACTTACAGAATTAATTTGTAGATTCAAGTTCACAAATATTCATAAACATCGCATCAAACTTATAATTATAAAATAATAGGGATTCAACATGAAACAATTCAAAATCATCATCGCTGGGCTCGATAACGCTGGAAAAACAAGTTCATTAATTGCTTTAAGACAAAAATACAATTTTTATGAGATGGTCAAGAATTTACGTCCCACGATTAAGATAGAATATAATTCGTTTAACTTTCTCAACAAATGGGATGTGCTTGTCTGGGATATGGGCGGACAAAGCAAATACAGAAAGATATATCTTGGAAAGCCCGCTTACTTCATAGATACTAATTTTATATATTATTTTATTGATATCCAAGATGAAGAGAGAATTTCCCAATCTATAGATTATTTAAATGAACTTTTGAAAATCTACAAGGATCTCGACTACAACAATAAAATTATTATTTGTCTCCATAAATATGATCCAAAATTAAGACGAGATGGGGAAATCTTAAGAAGAATTCAAGAAATTAAAAAGAAAGTTAAGCAAAATGATGATTTTGAGTTCAAATTTTATAGAACATCAATATATGATATCTCATCAATCTCTAAAGCCATTTCCTATTCACTCAATACCCTGGTCGATCTTACGCCTATCAACTTAAGCCTCCAAAACTTTATGAAACAATTTAAAGGAAATCATATTGTTTTATATACCGAAGATGGAATCATCTTAGCTGATTATTATCGAGAAGTTTTGGATACAATTGAATATAAGGAAATAATCAGCAATAAAATAAACGAGGATTTAGTGTTAATCCAGAAGCTCAAAGACCAGCATGTCGAGTTCACCGAAAGGTTAACAAACTTCAAGAATACGTTGGAATATCTAAAAAAATATGTCATAGGACAAAATACATTTTATCTGAAAATCAATGCGGCGCTCTTAGAGGATGAGAAAATTGAATTGATGAAACGGAATTTTAATGATTTTGAAAAAGATTTAATCCTCATTTTTGAAGAGAATATGTAAATCTAATTTAGAATTACACCATTTAGCTATTTTTCTTATTCCTTAAGATTTTGTTTAATAACTTTTCTTAATCCTTTAACTAATAATTAATAAAGTGTTCTTACCAATAAATGAAAATTATTAGGCAAATTGGGGTCTTATCTTAATGAGAATTTCTTACTTTTTATCCCAACATCCGAAAAATCAGAATCAGTTGAATAAACGATGAGACTATTTAGGTCAGCACATGCACAAATATAGGAATCAACTGTTGATAGTTGCGAATTACTACAACGAAAAGAGGCAGCTTTTTCGGTTATCATATCAGAAATTTCTTCAATTTTAATTTTAGTTTTTCTTAAGGATAAATTTCTAATCTGAGCAACATCTTTTCCCAACTTCTCACAAATTTTATAGAAGTATTCAAACAAGTTTAATTCGAGGGTATAGGCATGAATTGTTTCATTTTTAATTTTATTGAAAAGTGTTTTAATTTCATTAATCCCCATAAAATAAAGTTCAAAAATTCCAGTATCTATAAAAATTCGCTTCATTTTCTATAAATTGATTTTTATATTTCTTCTCTAGAAGTTTTTTCTCTCTCTCTTTCTCTCCTTCTGTCTTCATGAATTTCTTTTATAATAGAATACCCAAGTTCTTTTGAATCCTTTCCGAACATATCTTCAATATCAATTACGGGTATATATAAGAGTCCCGCTCCATGTTCTCTAACAACAAATTTCGTTCCATCTTTTATATTTAATTTCTTTCTCAATTTGGCGGGAATTGTCACCATTCCTCTACTCGTCACAGTTACTGTATTTTCCATTTTATTTCATGTAATATAATATAAGATCATATATTTATTTATTGATCAATGCAAAATTAATGGAATATGTAATAATATGAAATTACATGTGATGAATGATTAAGATAAAAATATTTTTAGAATTTGTTTTTAAGCCTTAAATTTAAAGTATTTAAGAGGCTACCAATAAAAATAAGATTGGATATAAAAATAAGTATCGATTAAAAATAGAAAAATAGATTATTTATGTTTTTTGAACTCTCCGGATTTCATCATATCAACAGGTTTCAAGTACTCTTTGCCAGTTTTTTCGGCTAATTCTTCGAGCATTTCACTCCATTTCTCATAGTTTCGCTTTCCTGGTCCAAATGGGCCAGGCGTATTCATACCAGCTAAATTGGCATTGTCTATGACTTTATAGCTGTCGGTAACTCCTTCCTTGAGAATTCTACAACCTTCATTAAGCATGATTGCCATGGTATATTGTACATTAAACAATCCAGCAGGCTCGGTATTCTTATATTTTTCCTTAATGGCACCTCTTCCTTCACTCCAATCGTAAAATCCTTGTCCCGTTTTTTGCCCTAACTTTTCATTTTCATACATTTCCGTAATTACTTTTCCGGGCTTAAAATCGTCAGATAACGTTTCTTCGTAGTATTTCATAGTATGGTAGACCGTATCTATTCCCGTAAAGTCCATAAGCATACATGGAGGCATCGGCATAATTCCTCCAGCGTCCGCATCAATTCTCTCCCATTCAATTCCTTCTTCTGCGGCTTTATCAAAAACCCAACTCATGTAAATCTGTACGGGTGCGTTCAAACGATTTACAATAAAACCAGGACGGTCTTTTAATACTTCAGCAATATATCTACTTCCTTTCAAACAAGGTAAAGTTTTACCGAACTCTTTTGCTTTTTGAATGGCTTCTTCAGAAGATTTTTCTCCATAAATTACTTCAATTAATCTCATCAAGATCGGAGGGTTAAAGAAGTGCATTCCAATGACCTTTTCCGGACGATCAGTTGCTTCAGCAATATCAGAGATTGACATCGTAGAAGTATTTGATGCCAAGATACAACGTTTGGGAGCATTTTTATCGGCAGTTTCAAATACTTGTTTTTTAATATCCATTTTTTCGATGACTGCTTCGATCATAATATCCGCATTCTTCACAGCTTCTGCGTTATCAGTTGTTGTATCAAGGTTTTTGAGTATTTCATCGGCGGATTTTCCTTTAAGTTTTCCTTTTGATTCCGCTTTCTTTAGACCCCCAGTAATTTCCTCAACGCCTTTTTCAATAAACTGTTCCTTAATATCAGCTAAAGTAACATTATAGCCTGCCATGAGTGCTATTTGAGCAATTCCATGACCCATCTCTCCTGCACCAATTATAGCAACATTCTTAATATTAGTCTCTTCAGACATTTTTTAGAACCTTTAAATCTTCTTATTTGGATTTAATTTTAACTAGTTCTAGATTATTCAGCTCTTTTTTTAAA
>CAZZIC010000014.1:0-1125 GCA_964653985.1 uncultured archaeon
GGTTTTATAATGCTTTAATTCCTTTAATTTATTCCGACATTCTTCTTTAATCTTTCTAAGATAGTATTCGTCAGAACTGGTAGGTTCAACACCCCTTAACTTTTTATTGATTGCGATTCTTACCTTTTCTTCTAGCATTTTTGGAGGAATAGTCTTAAAAAGTTCTTTTTTTGACTCAATAGATACCTCTTGATGTTCTTTTTGATTGATTTTAATCTCATAATCTAATTTTTTGTAAAGATTCTTGACCCACATCTCTAATTCTCCTAAGTCTCCCTTAAGATAGTTTCGATTATTAAGCCATTGCTTGAACTTTAGGACATAGTTTAAAAAAGTATCATCTGCTCCCTTAGACTTTTTATGAGATTCTTTTTTGGTTTTACCTGTTAGTTGCCTTATTTTTTTTCGTTTTAGTTCCTCTAATTGTTCTTTAGGAATATTGTGAACTACCTTTTTCCTTTTGGGGGGTTCTTCTCTCGAACCCTTCTCTTTTATTTCTATATCTTCATTGAGCCACTTATCAATAGTCATATTTAACTCAAATTTCAAATTATCAATTAGCTTAAAAATTCTCTTATTACCCGATTAATCTACATTCACTTGAATTCCACAATTATTGCACCGTTTAGCTCCTCTAAACAATTTATTTCCACATTCTGGGCAGTGATATCGTTCTTCTTCTTGCTGAACGAACCTTTCAGTTCCAAGTTCTCTCCACGTAGGAATGGTTCTCATAATTACTTTTTTACCGACTTTAATGGGGAAGTTCTCTATAAATTTACAAGGAAACTCTTCACATTCATGACATCCTTGAATTCCCTTTTGTCTTGTACAATCCTTAATTGGGCAACTCTTGCATACTGGAAAAACTTCTTTATCGGAAAGACACCCCATGCATTTTAGATCTTCCATTCCTTTAATAAAAGGCTTATATACCTTCATTAAAGCTTTTTTAAATTTTTCATTCTTGTCTCGATGAGCAATATAAATTGAACAAACCCCACAATAGAGTCCGCAAGGTGCTAAAAGATTTTCATTTATCTCAACCATAAAGTTCAACCGTCTTAATCTTTTATATTATTTATTTTAGGGATTAATCAAATAATATTTATTATTCTTCTAATA
>CAZZIC010000014.1:1225-2540 GCA_964653985.1 uncultured archaeon
TTCTTCTAATATCTTTTTAAAGTAGATAGATTAAAATTTTAGGGTTTATATTAAGATTAAGAGTATGGAAGTAAATGGAGTTATATTCGATTTCGGATTTACTTTATTTTATTTTAAGGATGCTTCTCTTGACAAATATTTAGCGTGTTTCCAAGAGGGACTAAGAAAATCAATAAAATTCTTAAAGCAATCCGAAGTGTTAGGTAAACAAAAGGTAATTAAAGAATTCACTCAAATTTTTAATGCTAAAAGAAGGGATTATTTCAAGAAAAGTAGACGAACTAAAAATGAATTTCCTACCACACTCATTTTTCAAGAAACATTGGAGGAATTAAAAATTGAAAATCTGGATGCCGAATTTTATGATAAATTAGCTACTATTTATCATAGGTGTGAACAAGATGAATGGATTCCATATGAAGATACAAGAGAAACTATAATTGAACTAAAACACCGAAATTTAAAACTTGGACTGCTTTCTAACCATCCGCATCAATCTGCTATAAAAGAGATGTTACAAAATCATGATATGGAGGAATTGTTCGATGTTATATTAACCTCCGGGAAGTTTGGTGAAAGGAAACCCAATGAAGAAATATTTATTCATACAATGAAAAAAATGGGATTAAATACACCCGAAAAGATTATAATGTGCGGTGATGAATATGCAGATATAATGGGAGCACATAGGGTTGGAATGATCCCCATATTATTTGAAAGAGAATTTGAATTTCCATTTGAGAAAGAAATTTCCATACAAAACTTAAAAACCATTAAGCATCTCTCAGAAATCTTAAAATTCATTGATTAGTTAAAATTAAAATCTATTTATGAAGGATGAAATAAGAATGACTGATTTATCAGAAGAAGTTAGAAAAATTATCAAAGAAAATAATTGGTTGGTGCTGTCAACTGTAGATAAGGAAAATAAACCTCACAGTTCTGTTGTAGTATATCAAAGTGACGGTAAAGTGATCTATGTTCAAACGGGAAAAAACACCTTAAAAGCACGAAACATTGAAGTTAATAATAATGTTTCTATTACGATACCTTTCAGGAAAAATTTCTTTCATAAGCTAATTCCCGCTCCACCAGCTGAACTGCATTTTTCTACAAGAGCATCTCTTAGGTCTAAGGAGGATCAAGAAGCTATTGAAATATACTCCAAATATCTTAAGTATTTAGATGATGGGGAATTACTTGATGAAAGTATCTGGATAAGAATTGAGGTTTCACATATTATTGCAACTTATGGTGTTGGCGTTAGCTTATTTAAGATGAGAGACCCAGAAAAGGCCAGAAACATAGTAAGGTT
>CAZZIC010000014.1:2640-43618 GCA_964653985.1 uncultured archaeon
GCGTTAGCTTATTTAAGATGAGAGACCCAGAAAAGGCCAGAAACATAGTAAGGTTAGAGGAATAGAAAATCAAAAATGGTGACCCTGGGGGGATTTGAACCCTCGACTTCTGGCTCCGCAAGCCAGCGCCCTTTTTGGTCATCGCAAGAAATGATATCCAAACTAGACTACAGGGTCTTAAAAGAGAGGTAAAATACACATTTTTCTTTTTATTTTAATATATTCATAAAATCATCTCTAATAGTTAAAATTTCTGTTTTAATACATACAATAATTGGAATTAAAATATTTGAGAGATTATGAATTATTGTAAATTATTATAAAACTATAATTTTTCTTAAGAATATAATATGAGCAGCCAATATTGTGTGATCTTCGATATGGACGGCGTTCTTGCTGATACTGGGGAGGTCCATCTTAAGAGCTGGCAGAAATTAGCTGAGGAACTAGATGTTGAATTTGAAAGAGAATTTTTCGAAAAAACTTTTGGACAAACAAGTGTTAAAATCCTGAAGAAATTAATCGGAGAAGATGTTGAGGAGGATAAGTTAAAGGAATGGTCAGAAAGAAAGGAGCAATATTACCGTGAAATGGTGAAAGATGAGTTGGAACCTTTACCTGGAGTAAAAGAACTAATTGTTGACCTTTACAATAATGGATTTAAATTAGCTGTAGGTTCTAGTGGACCAAGAGAGAATATAAATTTATTATTAGAGACTCTGAATATTAAATCCTATTTCGATTTGATCGTAAGTGCTGAAGATGTTGAGAATGGTAAACCTAATCCGGAGGTTTTTTTACAAGTGTCTAAGAAATTAGACTTAAATACCAGAAACTGTGCCGTTATTGAAGATGCTCCCGTTGGAATAAAAGCAGCACGAAGAGCAGGAATGAAAACAATTGCATTAACTACAACTCATTCCCGTAAGGAGCTCAAAGATGCCGACCTAATTATCCCTGATTTATCTGCTATTGATCTTGATGATATCTATGAACTTATTTTAACCGTGTGAGAACCTTTTTTGATCTATTAACTAAATTCTTAAATATAATAATATGATTTAAGGATTTATATGAATAGAGAATTCTTGAATTCAATTGCCGTGTATGTTTTATTCCTTCATGGAATTATCGAGATTTTAATTATATTTATTAGATTTATTTTTCCCGAACTTTTTCCGGGGTTTTTAGGAGAGAATCCTTATTCAATAAGTTATATAAAATTGATGTATGCCCTAACGAGAATCATAGTGGGAGTTGGAATTTTTAAGAAAAGGCTCTGGGCTCTACTTTTTGGAATTCTGACTTCTCTTGCTACGGTTATACTGGCTCCAATCATTTTACCGTTCGGATTGATTGATCTCCCTCTTTCTTTATTGGTTAGTTTCTTGATAATATATCTTTTAATTGGAGATAAGGACTTGAAGATTGAGGAAAATATCCGCTACATGAAAGTGGACTGAATATTTCCTCAAACTTCTTAAAATAATCCATTTTTACATTTTTATTGCCTTCAGAAGGTTAAACTTTTTATCCGATGAAAAATTTTCTTTTGTGAAGATTAAGGCATTTTGAATAATTCATACGCTTTTTATTACAAAGATATATATAAAATCTTTAAGATCATTAAGTTGAAATTATAATCAAATCAATAGGGGACATTGGTATAATGAGCATAAAAAACGACGGAAGATATTCCGAATCAAAGGGGAAACTTACGAAATTATTGCTTACCATAAATCGTGTTGAATTAAAAGCATTCATAACTAAATTCTGCGAAGATTTTGGATTAGAAATTCTTATAAACGATTTAGTTTTTCCTACTTTAAAAAATGTAGGCGAATTGTGGGAAAACGGAAATTTAGCTTTATCACAAGTTTATATGGCAGGTAAGTTATGCGAGGAAATTGTACCAACTCTATTTAAAGAGGAAGAGTATATTTCTAAACAATTTCCCAAGATCGGTATCGCTAATTTAGAAGACCATCATCCATTCGGGACACAATTACTCCATATCTTTTTAAAGACTCGAAATATAAATCCAATCTTATATCCGGATGGAATAGCTGTTGAAGATTTATATAATCGAGTACTCGTGGACAAGATTAAAATTCTATTAATTTCCACATTAATGCTCCGTTCAGCTTTAAAGGTCAAAAATCTTTCAAACAAATTGAAGGAAGCTGATATGGATGTTATGATTATCGTGGGGGGAGCTCCGTTTAATTTCGATTCTGAGCTTTGGATGAAGGTTGGAGCAGATGCGATGGGTAAAAATCCTTTTCAAATTATTGAGCTTATTAATCATAAGGAGGAGGTCTAGAAAATGGAAGAAATGACCTCCGCTGATAGAGTTTTCACTACGATGGATCACGAAGAACCAGATAGAGTCCCCTTTACTTTAAATCTTAATTTACACGGTGCTAAATTGTTAAATTTATCACTAAGAGAATATTTCGCAAAACCTGAGCATTTAATTAAAACCCAGCTTCATTTTAGAGATAAATACGGAATTGATATTCTTTCTTCTTATTATTATACTTCACTTGAATTTGAAGCTTTTGGAGGAACTAGTCTCTTTTTTGAAAATGGACCTCCAAATGCTGGAAAACCAATTTTTAAGAATAAAGATGATATCTTAAATTTTAAAGTTCCTGATATTCATGAGAACCCCTCCACGAAAAAAGTAATTAGGACAACAAGGTTATTAAAAAAAGAAGTAAATGATGACATACCAATTTTAGGTATAGTTACATCTCCTTTTTCATTACCAATTATGCAATTGGGATTAAAGAATTATTTAGATTTAATTTATGACGATTCGGAAGGATTTGAGGTTTTAATGAAAAAAAATGAAGAATTCTGTGTTGATTACGCTAATTCTCAGTTAGAAGCTGGGGCAGATGCTATAGCTTATTCGGATCCTATGAGTTCCCCTACAATGATTCCTCGAAAATTATTTCTTAAAACTGGATTCAAGGTGGCGAAGAGCACGATTGATCAAATTAACGGAGATGTTGCAATTCATCATGCTTCCGCAAGAACCATGGAAATAATCGAAGACCTAAAAAAATTAGATATTGTTGGGTTTGCGGCAAGTTCTATGGAAGATCTTTCAGATTTAAAAAAAATCTGTAAAAATGAACTTACTATTATGGGTAATCTGAACGGAATAGAGATGCGGAATTGGACTCCAAAACAAGCTGAGGAGCAAGTTAGGAATGCTATAAAAAAAGCGGGAAAGGGAGGAGGTTTCATTTTAACTGATACTCATGGAGAGATCCCATACCAAGTTCCAGAAAAAGTAATAGACGCAATCTCAAAAGCGGTCAAAAAATATGGAAAATATCCACTTAAAAAATAAGATGAAGAATATAACATTAATTACTTGTAAAAGTATTGAAAAAGAAATAAGAAAAGCTATTGAAATTAACAATCTGGAACAAATTAACTTAAAATTTTATCATTGCGACTATTTAAATAAAAGAAATAATAAATGCAAGATGTCAGATATTCTTTCTCAATATAATAACTATGAAGATATCATTTTACTGATTAATAATTCCTGTATTTTATCTCAAAAATCGCATAATTCAACTCGGGAATATTATTCAAAGCATATAGAAAATCTTTATGACTTATTTTTACCGCAGAATTTAGTAGAACATTATTATAATAGTGGATATTATGTTTTAACTTCGGGAGGCGTAGAGTTTTGGTTGAAGAACATTGATGCTTGGGGATTAAATCATGATAATCTCTTTAAATATACCCAAAAAGAATTTGAAAAATTCCTAATCCTTGATACCAATATTGGGTTAAATAATGAAGATCTAGCAATAAAACTTCATAAAAAGGTAAAACTTCCTTATGAAATTTTGCCTGTTGGATTGGATTTTCTTGAAATGTATTTAACAAAAATTATTTCGGAATTTCGATTGCGAGAATTAAAAGAATCTTCTTTAGATAATATAATTCAAGCAAATAAACAAATCGCAAATTACGAAATCGCTTTTGACATGATAAAAACCTTAACTCAATTAAAATCAGAAGAAGAAGTAATAAATTTTATAATAAACATATTTGAAACTTTATTTTCTCCTAAATCTACCATTTTTGCCACAGTAAAGAAAAATCAAATTGATCTTATTAAATCAAACCCATCCGATAAAAAATTGGATTTAAGAAGATTAAAATCTTTTTTAACCAAGGATGTAGAATACTTACTTGTAGAAAATAATAGCTTTCTTTTAAAATTAATATATAAAGGAGATTGCTTCGGAGTCATTAGCATAGAAGAGATCCACTTTCCAAAATATATTTCAAGATATCTTAGCTTAGCAATAATAACTGGAAGGATATGTGCTTTGGCGATAAATAATGCTCGAGTTTACCAGAAACTGGAAAATATATTACGCATGCTAAAAGAATCAAACAGAGATTTAGAAGAATTTGCTTACATGATCTCTCATGATTTAAAACAACCGTTAACAATCATTATTGGCTATTTGAATTTGTTGAAAGAGATTTATAAAGGTAAAATTAATCGTTCCCCAATCAAACCATTAAATGAAGCGATCAATAGTTCATATTCCATGAATCAAATGATAGATGATATTTTAGACTACTCTCGTCTAAGTAGAAAAGAAGAAAACAAAAAACTTTTTGATCTCACTAATATTTTAAATCAAGTTATTTCCAATCTAAAAATAAAAATAAAAAAGACTCAAGCTGAAATATATTCGGACGAATTACCACAAATATTCGCGGATGAAACAAGTATGATCCAAGTTTTTCAAAATCTGATAGAAAATAGTATTAAATATCGTTCTGAAAAGAAACCGAAGATAATTATTTCTTCTCTGGAGGGAGAAATATATTATACAATCAGTATGAAAGATAATGGGATTGGAATAGATCCAGAAGAGCAAGATAAAATTTTCGATGTATTTTATCGTTCTCCTGCTACCGAAGAGCAAGATATATCTGGAAGTGGTATTGGGTTGAGTATATGTAAAAAAATTATTAACCGCTTAGGAGGAGAAATGTGGGTCGAATCAAATCAACAACAAGGATCAACGTTTTATTTTACAATTCCGAAAAAATTTTAGCCATCATCATTTTCAATACGAGCTCCCTTATTCTTTAATTTGGATCTCAGTTTGGTTTATTTTATTTATCATTTTAATACCAACATGAGAAATTCTCCTGGCTAAATGGGTTATTTTCCAATTTTCATAGCCTTTTACATAGATTCTAAATGTATTTTTTAAATGAATTTTCCACCGTTTTGGGATATTTCTTGCCCCAAATTTAGTTCCTAATATACTTCTTATCTTTCCTCTAATTTTTGAAACACTGTCAACAATTTTTACTCAAAATTTAAAAACTAATCTTTAGCGTGATTAAGTGCTTTAAAAAATCCAATTTAGATTTTAAGCTAAATTTTAATGAATCTTTTTTGAAAAGATATACTAGTATTCTTGAGAACTATCAAATTCAATCTCAAAATAAAACAGTGAAATATCATGAATAAAGATGAAATAAAAGAATTACTGATGAAAAGTGGTCTTAAAAATGCTGTGAAATTTGGAGGAGATCCAAATAAAAAAGCTGTAATGGGTAAGCTTATGGCGGAAAGAGCAGACTTGAGATCCAAAGCGAAAGAAATAATTCCTATCTTAGATCAAGTTATTAGGGAGATCTCAGAAATGGATATCGAAAAACAGAAGGAAAAGCTACTTGAACTAGATCCTCATGCCTTGGAGGAAGAGGAAACACAAGAAGAAGAGAAAACATTACCTAAATTACCTAATATAGATAAATACGAAAAGGTAGTTATGAGATTGGCTCCTTATCCTAGTGGCGCGTTACATATAGGAAATGCCAGAATGGTGGTTTTGAATGATCAGTATGTTAAAAAAAATGATGGTGAATTAATTTTATTTTTCGATGATACTATTGGAAGTCCAAAATCACTCAGAGAAAAAAATCCAAAAAAAGCTAAGTATGTCCTTCCAGAGGCGTATGATTTAATAAAAGAAGATTTAGACTGGTTAGATGTCAAAGTCTCAAAAATTTACTATAAAAGTGATCGATTAGAAATATTTTATGAATACTGCGAGAAGTTAATTAAGGATGGGATAGCATATGTATGTTTTTGTTCGGCCGAAGAGTTTAAACAAAAATACAAGAGCAAGAAAAAAAATTGCCCTCATAGAGATCAAAGTGTAGAGAAAAATTTAAAAGAATGGTCCAACATGCTAAGCGGGAAATACAGTGAGAGAGATGTTGTTGTAAGAATTAAGACTGGAATGGATCAAGATGATCCTGCAAAAAGGGACAATATTATTATGAGAATTTCGGAAGCTTCTCATCCGAGAGTGGGGGATAAATATATCGTATGGCCGATGCTTGAATTCTCTTGGGCTATTGATGATCATCTCATTGGTGTAACGCATATTCTAAGAGGAACTGATTTGATTAAAGAAGATTTTATTGAAGATTTTCTTTGGGATCATTTTGGATGGAAAAAAGCTGAATTTTTACATTATGGTAGAATAAATTTCCCTAATATGAAACTTAGCAAAACAAGAGCTCGCAATAAGATAGAAGAAGGAATATTTGATGGGTGGGATGATCCCAGGACATGGAGCTTGCAATCCTTAAAAAAACGAGGTATAAAACCTGAAGCACTAAGGGAAACATTATTAGATTTGGGTATGTCTGTTTCAGGGATTACTTTCTCTGTTAATTGGCTATATTCAAGTAATCAAGAGATTATTGATGAAATTTCTGATAGATATTTCTTTGTAGAAGATCCTATTAAGATAAAAGTTAATAATGTCCCTTTTGAGGAAAAAATTTCGACTCCTATGTTATTACCAACCAAACCGGAAAAAGGAACCAGAAAGATTCCCGTTTCTGCAGATAAGGGAACTTTATATGTCAATATCGGAAGACGAGATGCTAAAAATCTAAAAATTAACGAAATTGTTCGATTAAAAGATTTAATTAATATCAAAATAACTAAGAATGATCTTGAGAATGAACTTATATTAGGGGAATTTCACAGTGAAGAGTTAAATAGAGAATATCCAATCATTCATTGGGTCCCCGAAAATGAAAACATAAATGTATCCATCCTAAAACCAGATGGTTCGGTATCTAAGGGTATCGGAGAAATTAATTTAAGAGACATTCCCCTAAAAGAAACAATACAATTTGAGCGATATGGCTTTGTTAATCCCATAAAGAAAGAGAAAGATTCGCTTTTCTGCTACTTTACACATTGAATAAGAAATAGGTAAAAATTGGACTCTCTCTTATTTATATAATAAAATCTATTTTTATAAATTGAAAAGTTTTTTATTTTAAAATATCTATTTAATGTAATTCCTATTATTGATTGATTTTAAAAATGAATGAAAAGAAAAACTTAGAGGATAATACAGAAAAATCATCAGACGAAGAAATTAGTTGGTCTTTTTGTCCGAGATGTGGAGAAAAGCTTCCAAAAGCAAAAAAGATCAAGTATTGTACTAATTGTGGATTAGATTTATCTTACCTAAAAGAACATAAAGAATTACCTCCCGCTGAGCTTGATAATACGCAGGAATTTTATCCTGAAGAATATTATCCTTCTTATTATACTCAAGAAGAAGTAAAAATTCCTGAGGATCAAATAGAAGAAGCCAGAAAAACTTCCTTATGGACCTCATTCACATCGATCTTATTACCTTTAGGAGCCTTTATCGCTATGAATGCTTTTCTTATCATAGCACTTATGGGGGTAATCTTTTTAATTGGGGCAATTAATTTTCAATTTTTAACAGATTTTATGCAAAGTCCTTGGTTTCTCATAATTTCCTCCTTAGCTGAATATCTTTTTATTTTAATTCCTGCTATTTATGTTGGCAAATATCTTAAGAAACCAACGTGGAATAACCGATTTAAGCTTCTTGGATTTTCTATAGATAAATTCAATCGAAGAGGCGTGGCAAAGGAAGTTTTATTGGGATTGGGATTCGGCATTGCTGGTATTTTTATTGTTGGAATTACATCATCCGTGACAGAATTAATAATCGAACTTGCCTTTGATATCAACATTGTCCAAGATAATATCTCCACTGGTGAGGTTGATATGTATATTACAAGTGCCAGTCTTCTAGAATTAATTTTACTTGCCTCAATAATGATATTAGTCGTTGGTCCCAGTGAAGAGGTTCTTTTCAGAGGATTTATGCAGCAAGGATTAATCAACAATCTCGGAAAAACTGCTGGAGTTATTATAACGGGATTGATATTTGCTGCTATTCATTTAATTGGGATCTTTTTAGTATTGCTTATTTCGCCATTCGAGTTCTTAGTTACGTTTCTATATACTTTTTTCCCATATCTTTCAATTTCATTGTTACTGGGATATCTTTGTTATTGGAGAGAGGGAAATTTATTGGCTGTGATAATTCTACATGGTGTATATAATGCTTTTACTGTAATCTTATCATTTATCGTATTTAATGCCCCCATGGTTACAACTTTAATATTCAGTTCAATAATCTTGTCCATGATGTTCGTATCCTTTTTCGGATTCTATTATTTAGAAAAATTATAGATAATTTTGAAAGAAAAATTTTAATTCAAAAGTTAATTTCTTTCTTTTTATATGAGTATGATAATAAAACAGTTTTTGGTTAGAGCAAAGAATAAAGAATCAAAAATCGGTATTGGGCTTGCTGATACCAAATTTCATAATGATAAGATATTATATGCAATAATTAAATTTCTTCATGTAAATAAATCTAAAGTTTTCTTATTCGGTAATAAAGAATCAACAGATATGATTCGAAATAATTCTTCTTATGATAAATATGAAGAATCTATAAAATTAGTGGAAACTCCTAATCCAACTGAAACCATCTTTCAATATCTTCAAGATTATAAAATAAACGCTATAGTACGAGGTTCATTGAATTCAACAGATTTTTTAACAAAAGTTTCTGAGATATTCAAAATTTCTATAATAAATCGATTGGCTTTATTAGAAACTAGTGGGGGATATCAGTTTTTCTTAGGAGGAGTTGGGATCGATGAATGTAATAATTTGGAGAATAAAAAGGACTTCCTAAATAAAGCATTTGATGAATTAGAAGCACTTGATATGAAACCTAAGGTTAGCATATTGAGTGGGGGCCGGAGAAGCGATTTAGGTCGGGATCCAAGAGTTGATGAGACGATTAAAGAAGCAGATGAATTAATCACTCATTTTAAAAACTTCAATCCTGAATTAGACATCTCTCACGATGAAATTTTGATTGAGGATGCAATTGAGAAGAAAGCTAATCTAATTATTGCTCCGGATGGAATTTCGGGGAATTTAATCTATAGAACCCTTACCCATCTGGGTAATGGCAAAGCTTACGGAGCCATCTATATGGGATTAAGAAGAGTTCTTATAGATACTTCACGCGTCGGAAAACTATCGGAAATTTATGGTGGTCTTGTCTTAGCTTTAGCTTTAAGTTCATAGTTAAATTGAAAGTCAAATTCATGGATTTTTCTAACTTTTAATTGATTTTTTAGATATATTTTTTAGTCTATTTTTGCTATTATATTCTAAATTTCGTTAAATAACTGAAATTTGGGAGAATTCCTATCCAATGGAAATTTTATTTTTGGGTCATGCGGGAGTTTTAATAAGAGAAAATAACATTCTTTTTGCTATAGATCCGTTTATCACGGGAGAATTTTTCTGGAAAGGAAATAAGGAAAGATATAGAGGAAATTCAAAATGGATTGGAAAAGGAAAGCAATTTATGAACACATTCGCCGAAGAATTGAACGCTATAGCAATTACACATGCTCATGGGGATCATTTTGATATACCATTGATCTTGAAACTTCTAAAAAATAATCAAAAATTGAAATTATTCCTTCCATTACCTATTATTGAATGGCTCAAATTCAGTTCGATCCTTAATCCTTTAATTACTTATTCAATTCAGCCTTTAAAATTAAATAAAGAATATATGTTAAAAAAAGGCGATTCTAGTCTAAAGATAAAAACAGTTCATATTCCGGGTGTTAAAGTTGAGGAATATCCAGAAAGACTTGGATATTTTGTGTCGGACGAAAATGATATAAATATATTTTTTCCGGGGGATGTCCATGAAGTTGGAAATTGGAATGCGATTAAAGATAAAGTTTCTGATCTCATACTTTGGGGTGTTGAGAAGCGGGAAGAGATCATAGACTTTTTCAGCTCAGGAAATAAACTGAAAAGATTATGGTGGATACATTGGGAAGATTTTATTCCTGGAAATTTTCTATGTAATCTTAATCCTAACAAACTTGTCTTAGATTTAGGATATACCTCTTTTCAACAAATTATTCCCAATAATGAAGATTGGTATGAATTGGACTAAGTAAAAGAATGTGTTATATTATTTTTTAATCAGAGAAACTTTCTCATCGTTTTAATATGAGAAATGATTTGAACATCAAAAGGACATCTTTTTACGCAATTTTCACACCC
The DNA here is from genome assembly GCA_964653985.1 of uncultured archaeon. Classification (GTDB taxonomy): domain Archaea; phylum Asgardarchaeota; class Lokiarchaeia; order Sigyniarchaeales; family SOKP01; genus CAZZIC01. The sequence goes on from CAZZIC010000014.1 coordinate 13,175, forward strand.
TGTACAATCCTTAATCTTTAAGAGAATGTTTTTATGCTCTTCTGAAAGATCTTGATAATTTTTATAAATGGAGAGGTCAAAAAGTTTCATAACTTTCCCTACATTTATATCTGAGGGACATGGAAGACAATGATTACAATAAACACATTCTCCAGTTCTGAATTCTTTAAAATGTTTGAGTAAGGGAGAGAAGTCTTTTTCTTCTCTTGAAGCCCGTATATAATATAATGTTTCTTTTAATTCCTCCAAATTTTTTACTCCTGGAACAGTATTTGAAACGCCTATTTGAGATAGGACATAAGATAAACATTGTGACGGAGAAACTTGCGGATAAATCTTCTTTCTCAAACTTTCCCCTCCTGATTGGTATTTACCAATATAAACTGTTCTATTCCCCTGTAATAGTTTTCCTCCCGCAAAGGGTTTCATCGCCACTAACCCTATATTTTTATTCAGACAATCTTTTAGCATTTTAACTCTTTTGGGAAACGAATTGCTAGCAATATTTATTTGAGTCATAATTACATCAATCTTTTTATTTTGAAGTGTATTGTAGACAACATCTGGATTGTGGGTACTAATCCCTATAAAGGTAGCTTTATTTTCTTTTTTTAGTTCTAATGCCAGATCTAACAGTCCATTATCTCCAATAATTTTATCAAATTCTCTTTCTCTCACAAAATGTAAAAATAATATATCAACATGGCTAACACCTAAAATTTTACAATATTTCTCGAAATTTTCTTTACACTTTTTTACACTTCTTGTCTTTTTGTATTTCCCCCCTTTTTCCGATGAACCAAGGTGATGGGTTAGAAAAATTTTCTCACGAATTCCTGTAATTGCTTTTGATATCTTTTCTAAATATCCCTCAAAATTATACACAATATCAATGTAGTTCACACCATTTTTCACAGCTTCTTTAATCACCGAAACAACGGTTTCGGTTGATTGACCTTTCAAATATTCAGTTCCAAGCCCAATTTCGCTAACTTTTAACCCCGTTCTTCCTAATAATCTGTAGTCCATTATACTCAAAATAAGGAAAGTTGAGATTTGTTTATTAAATAAATCAGAGAAGTAAATTAATGGTTTTCTAATACTAATCTAACAAAAAATTGGAAAAAGATTAAAAATAATTAGTGAAAAACTGAATCCTCAACAACTCTGTAGTCTTGATTCAGAGAGTCAAGTTTTTCCATGTCTTCCTTCTCTATCTTGAAATCAAAGATATTCGCATTTTCCTCGATATGTGATTTACTTGAAGATTTTGGAATTTCAATTATCTTATGTTGAATGCCCCACTTGAGTAAGATTTGTGCGGGAGATTTATCATATTTCTTAGCAACAGCTTGAATTGTTGGATTATTAAATTTATTTGTCCTAGTTAGTGGAGCATAAGCCTCAATTTGTATCTCTTTTGATTTGCAATACTCCAATAATTCTTTTTGATACAAGAAGGGATGAAATTCGACTTGATTTACTACTGGTTTAATATCAAATAGATCCAAGTGCCGTTCAATATGCTCTATAGTGAAATTACTGACACCTATGCTTTTAACTTTTCCGTTTTGATAAATTTCTTCCATAGCTTTCCAAGTTTCCCTCCATTTCCCTTTTGGCCAATGAATTAAGTATAGATCCATATATTCGGTTTTTAATTTCTTTAAACTGTCTTCCAACGCGTTGAAGGTTGATTTATATCCCATTTCTGAGGGCCAAATTTTGGTTGTGAGAAAAATATCTTCTCGATCAACCTTAGAATCTTTTATCGCTTTTCCGACCCATTCTTCATTTCCATAAAAGCTTGCTGTATCTATATGGCGATATCCTTCCTCAATTGCCCACTTGACCGCATTGTATGCCGTTTTTTTTCTTAGCTCCCAAGTTCCAAAACCAAATAAAGGCATTTCAAGACCATTGTTTAACTCAACCTTGGTATTGATTGTTATATTCATAATATTATCACATTACTTGTTTATTTTTTTCTAAGCTGTAGGAATTTTTAATCCCAAGTACTTGTGTCATATAAATTTCTGAAATGTTCATCGATTGAGTCGATTTCATTCATATCTTCTTCAGAAATCTCAAAATCAAACACATTAACGTTTTCCTTTATATGTTTCTTATTTCTTGACTTAGGAATGCATACAAATCCATGCTGAAGACTCCATCTTATCAAAATTTGTGCTGTGGACTTATTATATTTATCTGCAATAGTCTTGAGCTTAGGAAAATTTAATTTCTTTCCGTGAATTAACGGGCTATATGCTTCTACTTGGATGTTGTTTTTTCTACAAAGGTTTATGAGTCGCTTATCTTCATTATATACAAATGGATGCAATTCTACTTGGTTTACGGTGGGAACGACATCGAATTTGGTTAAAAGTTCCTCTAAATGATGAGTCCAAAAATTGGCTACTCCTATTGCTCGAGCTTTCCCTTCTTCATATAATTTTTCAAGTGCTCTCCATGTTTCGTTTCTTTGTTCCCTTGGCCAATGAATCAGATAAAGATCTAAATAATCCAAATTCAATTTTTCCAGACTTTTATCCAAAGCTTTCTGGGTCTTCTCATATCCTTGGTCAGTGTCCCATACCTTGCTTGTTATAAAAATATCCTCCCTTGGAATCTCGCTTATTTTAATTGCCTTGCCGACATATTTTTCATTTCCGTATAAAGATGCCGTGTCTATATGTCTAAATCCTTTTTCCAATACCCAAGTAAGGGGTTTTAACACTTCTTTTCCTTCTAATTTCCATGTTCCAAAACCCAGCTGAGGCATTTCCACATCGTTATTTAACTTTATAGTTGAATCTATAGATAAGTTCATATTTTTCACCTTTTTAAAAGGAGTTATGTTGTAATATACTCTTGCTGATTTTAAAAAATTTATCTTATAATTTATTAAAAGAGAGAATTATCTGCATTCAACTCTATCAGAGATCATTAAGCAATCCTATTCATTAGGAGCTTCTACATTTTTAATTTATATTCATAATCTTTAATAAAAAAGAGTAAAAGTTATTATTTAAACATTTTAAGAATTTTAAATTAGAAATAGCATTTAAAGAGACAATAATATGAAATTAATCGAAAAGCCATGGGCTGAATCAAAAGAAAAGGTTGTTGAGAGTTTATCAGTTAATCCAGAGCACGGCCTTTCAGAAACTAAGGCAGATCGCCGTTTAGAGGAATTGGGGCCAAATGAACTCGAAGGGGAGGAGGAAGTTAGTTTTTTAAGAGTTTTAGCAGATGAAATTGTTGAACCCATGATTCTGCTTCTTTTTGCAGTTGGAATTCTTTATAGTATTTTCGGTGAATTAGCAGACGGAATAACAATTTTTGTGATAATCTTTATCTTAGTATTTGTAGAGATATATAATGAATATCGGGCTAAAAAGACGATACAATCTCTCAAAGAATTGGCTTCGCCTACCTTCCCCGTTATTAGAAATGGAAATTATAAAGAGATCGACCCAAAAAAGTTAGTTCCTGGAGATATCATGCAATTAAAAGTTGGTCAGAAAGTTCAAGCTGACGGTAGATTATTAGAAGCATATGGATTACAAGTAAATGAATCCACACTTACAGGAGAATCTGTTCCAATCTCGAAGCAAGCTGAAAAAGATTTAGAAGAAGACATAGAATTAATGGAAAGAAGTAATATGGTTTTTGCTGGAACAACGATTACACGTGGAAAGGCAAAAGCGGTTGTAACCCAAACAGGCATGGACACGCAACTCGGGAAAATCGCTGAATTAATTAAGGGTATTGAGGAAACTAAAACTCCTTTACAAAAATCAATGAGACAGTTATCATTCTGGTTAGTCTTTGTGGCACTCTTCTTTGCTGTTATAATTCCTTTGATTGGCATTCTTCAAGGCAAAGATTTGGTTCAAATGATTTTGACCAGTTTAAGTTTATCCTTTGCGACGATTCCAGAAGAATTACCCATTATTATTACCGTGGTATTAGCACTGGGAGCATATACTCTTACAAAACAAGATGCCTTGGTAAAGTACTTAAAAACTGCGGAAACGTTAGGAAGTGTTACCGTTATTGCCACTGATAAAACTGGAACCCTAACCAAAAATCAAATGGTTCTTTCAGAAATCTATGCAGATGATCAAGAAAATGAGCTTAAAGGAAATTCTCTTACAGAAAATCAAAAATATATCCTTCAAATTGGTTCCTTATTAAGTGACGTTATTTCAGATGATCAAGGCAATTTAAAAGGAGATCCATTGGAGATCGCCTTAGTAAGAGGAGCAGAAGATAATGGAATTAATATGAGCGAGATTAAGGGAAATTATCAATTGAAAAATGAGTTTTCCTTCTCTAATGAAAGGAGAATGATGAGTCAGATATATGAAAAAGGAGATAAAACTATATTATTTACCAAGGGAGCCACAGAAAAAGTTTTAGATCTCTCTTCTAAAATAAAAATAGATCAACAAGAAAAAGAACTTTCTACTAGTGAAAAGGAAAAAATTAAAGAAAAATTAGATGATATGGCAGAGAAAGGCCTTAGAGTACTTTCCTTAGCTTATCGGGAAGTTGCCGAGCCTAACTTAACGGAAGAAGAGGCTGAGAAGGATTTAGTTTTTCTTGGAATGGTAGGGTTAGAAGATCCAATAAGAGAAGAAGTTAAAGACGCCATAGAGGTATGTAAAAGTGCTGGGATTCATGTTCTTTTGGTCACGGGGGATTATGAAAAGACCGCTAAAGCAGTGGCAGAACAGTTAAATATCGATGCGAGAAAAATTATACTTGGAAAAGAAATTGATGAGATGAGTCCCAAGGATCTACAAGGTCGAGTAAAATATATTGAAGTATTTGCAAGGACAACTCCGGAACAAAAATTAAAGATCGTCGAAGCTTTAAAAGCAAATGGAGAACAAGTTGCCGTAACAGGAGATGGAATAAACGATGCTCCCGCATTAAAGAAAGCCGATATTGGGATAGCAATGGGACAAACAGGAACGGATGTTGCCAGAGAAGCTTCAGATATGGTACTACTGGATGATAACTTCGCAACCATTACCTTATCCGTGAAAGAAGGAAGAAAATTATACGATAACCTCAAAAAAGGAGTACGCTATTACTTAGCAGTCAAACTAGCATTAATTGTTATATTCCTCTTACCGGTTCTATTCAATATACAACTACCTTTCGCTCCAATTCAGATCATACTTCTTGAATTATTTATGGATCTTGCAGCATCAGCCACTTTTGTTATTGAACCCAGTGAATCAGATGTTATGAAACGATCTCCGAGAGATCCCGAGGAAAAGTTTATGGATTTCCGTATGAATTTGTGGATTCTTTTAGGTGCTCTAAGCTTGATCAGTGCAGTTTTATTAATATATTTCGGATTTTATGGATTGGGATTAGATGTAGCCAGAACTATGGCATTTGCTACATGGATGGTTTCTCATGTATTTTTAGCTCTCAATTTTAGGACCGAGGAAGATCCTCTTTATGACGTGGGAATTTTATCGAATAAAATGACGATCATTTGGGGTCTTGGAGCTATAGCATCGATGTTTGTAATTATGTATGTTCCAGCGCTTCAAACGGTTTTTAGAGTGATTTCCTTAAACTTCTTGCAATGGTTAATAATCTTTGGAGTCGCTTTTGTCACGTCCTTCTGGATTGAGGGACTGAAAATCTTAATTAAAAAGAAATTTTCCTAAATTTTATTTTATTTTTTATTTTTGTAATATTTCTTTATTGTAAAATCCCTTCTAGAATCAAAAAGAAAAAAAGGTAAACATAATTAAACTCTCTGTTGTTTATTTTCTATCTTTAACCCATAATTCAGCTAAGTGAATTATAACTTCAGAAGCCTTTCGTAGGGCTATTTTTGGGATGAATTCTTTTTTTGAATGAAATAAAAGTCCTCCTGTGAAAATGTTAGGTGTGGGCACCCCCATTGCGCTTAAACGTGCTCCGTCGGTTCCACCCCGTATTGGTTTAGTCTTAAATTCTAAACCTGCATTTATTATAGCTTTCTTTGCTAAATCCACCACTTTTTCTTCTTTTTTAAGATAATTATACATATTTTCATATTGATGCTCAAATTCAAGTTCAATTTTAAGACCTGGATAGCGTATTTCATAAGTAGATTTTAATTGTTTAAGATATTCCATTCTGCGTTGATTATTTTTCATCTCAAAATCTCTTATGATCATCACCCCAGAAGCCCTTTCAGGAGTGCCATTCATTTTATACAAATGAAAAAAACCATCTCTTTCTTTTGTGTTTTCTGGAGTTTCTGATTCTGGTAGATCACTAAGAAATCTTGTAGATATCTCTAATGCATTTATCATTAAATCCTTGGCATATCCAGGATGAACATTCATCCCATGAAAGGTAAAAGTTGCTTTCCATGCGTCAAAACATTCATATTCCAGTTGTCCCATCTCATCTCCATCCAAAGTATATCCAATTTCGGGGAGCATCTCTAAATTAATATGATCGGTTCCTTTTCCAAGTTCTTCGTCAGGAAAGAAGCAAACTGTTATTGGTCCGTGTTTTATCTCGGAAAATTTTTGCCATGCTGCACATGCCGCTAATATCTCCGCAATACCTGCTTTATCATCTGCACCTAATAATGTATCCCCTTCAGAAGTAATTAAATCCAATCCAATATACTCTTCAAGCTGAGGAGAATCCTCTGGAGATAATGTTAAATCTTTATTCTCAGCAAAAGTAATAACGCCACCATCATAGTTTTCATGAATGACGGGCTTTACATCTTTTCCATTTACAGAATAAGATGTATCTAAATGTGCTATAAGGGCTATATTTTGAACATTTTCTAATCCTGTACTCGCGGGTAAAGTAGCATAAATATAACCAAATTTATCATGGATAATATCGGTAAATCCAATTTCTTTTAATTCTTCTACTAATACTTTTCCGAATTCTATTTGATTTTTTGTTGAGGGAAAACTTTCAGATTCATCATCGGAAGTAGACCATATTTGAACATATTTAAGAAACCGTCTTAAAGCATCTTCTTGAAGGAATTCTTCAACCTTTTCTGATATCATATTTTCATTCTCCAATTATTTCCATTTATGAGTATAAATGTATATACTAATTAAAGAATTCTTTACCGTCCTTTAAATTTCGGTTCTCTCTTTTCTAGAAAAGACTGTACTCCTTCTCGATAGTCTCTAGTGCCGAAATTTTTGCAGTATAGATCAAATTCATTTTGTAAAGAGGGAAATAGATCATGAGTTTGAGAGAAATTCAACATTGCTTTATTGTAGCCTAAACATTTGGTGGGTAGATTTGCGATTCTATTGATGAATTTTTGTGTTTGTTCCTTAAAAGTTGATGATGGATATGATTTTGTTATTAGCCCTGTATCGAGTGCTTCACTACTATCCAAATGCTTCCCCGTTAGAATAATTTCAGTCGCTTTAGCAAAGCCAACTAGTCTGGGTAAAAACCAACTTCCTCCGCTCATCATACAAATCGCCCTTCTAATTCGATGATCTCCCATTTCTAAATTATCTGCTGCAAGCCGAAAATCACATGCCAAAGCCAATTCAAAACCCGCCCCAAAACAATAACCATGTAATAATGCAATTACGGGCTTTTGAATTTCTCGAATTAACCTAATCATCTTTTGATGAGGTAGCCGAGATTCATCTTCCAAAGGTTTGAACTGAAACCCATTTTCTCCCATACTTTTAAGATCATCGCCTGCACAAAATGCTTTCCCTTTTCCTTCAATTAAAATAACTCTCACAGTTTTGTCTTTCATTAATTTTTCAATTACTTCTATTATCTCCATTATCATTGGATAGTTTAATGCATTTAATCGACCCGGTCTATTTAAAATTATTCTATGGACACTTTGTTCTTTACTCGTTAAGATATATTTGAAATCTTTATTAGACATGATTTTGGATTTGGATATATTTCATTTAGTTTTAATTTTATTTTTAATCCTAATATATCTATCTTACAAACTCGAAATTGGAGATTATAAAATAAAATTAGGACTCTTAAAATCGTTATTAGATTTAGCTTTTTATAGATTTAAGAATGCTTTCTATTTATTATCAAAATTGAGTTAATTATCAAAAAAACTTTAACCTATTTTAAAAAGAATTTTAAAATCTTCGATATTTGAATCTTGCAAGTCCGTAAGAATAAAAGGATAAAAAATAAAAAATTTTATAAGTATATCGGGAAAGCCCCTACCAAACCTCAAATGATTGATCCAATTTAAGCCCAAATACAATTAAATATGGAATTAACAGATCCCATAAGCTTTGTAAGGCATTTATAAAGACAACCACAATCAAGTAGGCTTCAAGCCCATCTGGACCAAAAAATAATAGAATAACCCATATATTTAGCAAAACCATAACCACAATTCTAAGAATCGCGCCTAAACTCCCATATATGATATAATTTCTCGGTTTTTTTATCACTTGGCTTTTACGTTCTCCAGATTTTGACTTATACAATTTTAAGACCAAAATAGGAACTATTATCAACGAAAAAGTTGCTGCGAACTTCATAATAGGGCCGATTGGTGCAAAACTATCAAAAGGCATAAGTGTTAACATCCCGATTACACTGGCTAATATCCCAGCTAATGGACCAAAAATGAGAAAAGCTATAACCCAAATTATAGAAATGGGATCAAAAAATGCTAACCCTTGAGGCGTTCGGGGCAAAAAAAGTGCTAAAAATGATAGTACCGAAGATAATGCTCCGAAAATGCTCCCTCCTGCGATCTGTAATATTAATCGGGAGTGTTTCCCCATGAAACTTTCTATTTCTGTTTCATGCTCTTCCCTTGGTTCTTTTTTTTCTTCACGTAATTCAGTCATAATCTTTTCGTATTGAGTTTTTTATAGTTATATTTGAAAATTCAAATAAAATAAAAACTTTTTCTGGTAGAATGGTTCTTGAATTTTATAGCCTAAGATTTGATTTGAATCAATATTATTACTGAATATAAATAATGTAAGAAATTAAGAGATTATTTATTATGCTAAATCTTAAGAAATTCCCCTTTAATTGAAATATAACCACAATCTATAAGATCTTATCTACTCATTTCTGGGTAGACCAATAAAATTTAGATTTTAAAAAGCTATTTTAAAAGTTAAAAGATTTCTTTCCCGAGCTTTCAAATCGAGCGAATCGGATACTTCTTGAATTTACTTCACAAGAATATCTTCTGCTTTGTTCAATGACATCAAATATGATGATTTGTATATTTATCTTATGTATCGAAGATGAAGATTTAAATCCAATTACATCATTATGATGATTAATTAAATTCTAAATTTACCTAAGTGAATTTAAGAAACAGGGGAACCGTAGAAAAGATTATAAAAAAAAAAAATCCTAAACTTATTTATTATATGTGCCATAAAGAAAACCAGAATCAATTTCCCTTATACCCAATTTTAGACGTACAAGAGGATTGTAAAGAATTAAAAAGATTTAATATTACAAAATATAAAGCTCCTTGGGAGAGAAGCACTCACACGATAACCAGACAGTCTTGTGAGTTTACGAAATTTGGTCAAGAGGTCGCTGCAGAGTTAATAGAAAAAAAAATTTGTTTAGAACTTTTAACTTTATTTCAAGAAAGAGAGGTCAGGAATAATCAAGAATTATTTATTAGAAAATTTCATGAAAAGTTTTCATTTGCAAAAGATCAGACTAGAATAATTGAACAAAAGTTAAGGGAACTCGAAAAGAGATTATTTATTAATCTCCCGGATAGAAATTATACATTCCGTAAAGAGAGAAATATATTTACCATAGATTATGACATTATTGATGAGGACCTTTTTGCTAAAATTAAGGTTGATTGTGAGTGTTCAAATGAGTTTGAGCATCATGAAAACTTGAATGAATATGAGGCAGAGGGCATAAAAATACATTGTGAACGGTGTACTAATTTATTTACAATTTCTTCTAACTTGTACTTTTGTTCGGATATAATAAGAAATTTTCAATTAGATGAATAAAATATAATAATAAAAGATTTTATTAAATAAATACTACAAAAAAATGTGAATTTTTTTAGAAAAAATTCATTTAAATGAAAAAATAAATGATTCAATTATGAATAAGGATCCATTACAAATCACTACTGATTTAATTTTAAATTTAAATTTGATTAGTGAAGGGGAAGAATTTAATATTAACAGTTTTAAAGAAATGAGAAACATTAAATCTCATTGGATAACAATTGAAAGATATCTTAAGCTGTTTAACGTAGTTCAAAAATATTGTCCCGATTTTACTTTTGAGGATTCAAATTTTACAATACTTGAATCTAAAATGCAGAGAAATTTAAATGAAAAAGAAAAATTTATCCTTTACTTATTTAATCAAGGTGCCCTAAATGAAGAAAAGGCTATTGAGTTGGAAGAAGATTATTTTAATGAAGATATACTGGAATCAAAGGGATATCTTTTTGATATAACTGAAAATAATAAATTTTTTCTTAACGAGGCAGGGATAGATTTGTATCGATCTATTCATCATAGAATATCAGAAATTATTATTAATAAAAAGGATATAGAAATAAAGCCCGAAGAGAATGAGATTCCATCTGAAGAATTTGAACTACATCAACAATATAACTCTTCTATAAGTTATCCTATAGAGAATTTAAAACATCAAGTTTGATAAATTATTTCTTATGGTGATTTTTATAGAGGAATTATTGAAAGATTTAGTTATAAAATACGTTAAGGAAATTGGAATTTTAAAGGGGGAAATCGAAGACCCTAAACTTGATTTCGGATTTTTATTTCTTTATCCAGATATTAGGGATCTTAAAGGAAAACCCAAAGGAAAAACCTTTAGTGTTGTAAAAGTAAAGAAGAAGAATTATATAGTATTATCTCATGGAACAAAAATTGATGGTCATCACAAAAAGGCATTAGTAAATTTGTCTGATCGGGAAAAAAAACAATTATTCCTAAACTTCCAGGAATTATTTCATAGTAAGGAATTAGATTTTAATATAAACTTCGATCATTTAAGGTTTGGATTATCAAGAAAGATTTTTCTTTTAGAAAATTCTTTTACGCTTGAAAATTTTTATATTTATGTTCATAAGATATTCAGTACTGTTATGAGAGCAATTATCATACTTGAGAAAAATGCATTAGAATATCAAATGTAATTTTAATGCAAAATACTCAAAATATCTCTCTTTATGTCTATACTCTTAGATTAGTATATTGCTATAAAAGCTTCCTAATGTATGTTAAATCCTCTTATAAGACAATATTATGGGATAAGTTTCAAAAAACTTCGAGGTGAGAGAATCTAGAAAAGATATATTAACCTATGTCAAATATCTAAACTAAAGGCTTTATTATTTGTTTATAAAATTTATTTGAGGATATTTTTTTCTCGGGCTTTCAAATCAAGCCAATCAGATACTTCTTTTAATGTTCTTCGAGAAGTTGAGGTAAGAATCTTGAGAAACGGAACAAAATCTCTAATTGCTTCCATATCTGAGATTTGGTATTTTTCCTGAATTTTGTTAACAAGGCTTTCCTCTGCTTGATTCAACGACATTGAATAGGAGGAACTGTACCGAGGAAAATTTATCCTTCTAAAACCTTTCTTAGAACTTTTCTTTCCGGCTAATACAACTCCTCCCGCAAACAAATCGTAGAAGTATGGGAGAAGACTCCAATTCATTTCCTTGCGTATCCTCCCGAATATTTGGTCCGCTAAAGAAAGATTCTCATATGCTTCCTCAATCTCTTTGTTTATGGTAATAAACGTGGGGAGATTCTCGTTGATCCACTTGTATAAAAAGTTATAAGAGACATCTGATCGATTTGTAAGCCGTTTTGCCTCATTGAGAGAGGATACGTCTTGGAATAACCCCCTTATTAACCCAAAAATCTGCTCCGTGGAATCTCTGTGAAGCTGAGATAAAATTTCGAAGTCATCACCGGTTGATCCTTTTGCGATTCCTTGAAGATCATTGATAATTCCCCTCAAGTCTCCGTTATTCTTGTTTATTAATTCTTCAAAAATTTCTGGTTTAATGTTTGAAACATTTTCTTTTTTTAAGATTTTTTTCATTATCCTACTGATCTCTTCCTTTGAGAGAGGATGAACTTCAAATTTTGGAACTAATTTGTATAGAGTTTGAAGGCTTGATTTGTATTCATTTGCACACATTATTATAGGAAATTGAGTGTTTTTTACAAGATCAATGATAGCGGGAACGGCGCCTCGATCGGCATTTCCATAAATTCCATCAACTTCATCGATTAATATCAATTTCTTTTTCTTTTGGGTAATAAAATCCATAATTCCACGGGATTGTGAAGTTTCTTTTAATTTTGCCTCTAGAGAATCTCTGGTTCTGGTATCTGAAGCATTTGTCTCAACAACTTGCATATTTAAATCATTTGCTAAGGCATAAACGATTGAAGTTTTTCCGATTCCAGGTTGTCCTTCTAAAAGTACGGCAGATTTTGAAGGGTCGATACTAACTTCCTCTTTTTGCTCTTTTTCAGTTGCTGTTTTATTATGAGCTCTTATTTCGCGGTTTATTTCATTAACTGTTTCTCTTTCCTTGAAAAATTGGCTAATAAATTTTTTTAACTCCTCTGCTAAATCCACTTTATGCCTTTTTAATTTCGCTGTAGGTAAAGCCATATCCTTAATAGATTTAGGTCTATATTTCTCTACCCAAGGCATCCCGGCATTGTCATTTTCCGACATTTTATAAATACTCCGCTAGAACATTAATTTTAGATAAAAGTGCTGAAATCTGAATATCGTCATCCCTTCCGTCTAAGGCGCGAAAGTCCGCATCTGCAATTAAATTTATAAGTCTTGCTCTTGCGTATTCTGATAAAGGTAATTTATTGACAAATTCTACTATATTAACAAAGAACTCATGGGCAGTAAACTTATAATTCGACAATATTTTTCTGGCAAGATCTCGAGCTTTTTTAAAATCTCCCTTAAAACACATAATAAGAAGACTTCTAATCAAATTTTTCTCAAATTGCATTGCGTTTTGATATAGTCTGTCCATATCGATGGTGCTTCCTTTTACACTGCATAATTGTAATAAATCTATTGCGCGAGAGATCTTTCCTTCCGATAACTTATATAAAATATCTATGAGCTTATCCTCTAACTGGAGAGATTCTTTCTCAGCAATATGTAAAATTAATTGTTCAAAATTTTCATACTTCACTTGGGATATGAGAAATAATTCACATCTACTCACAATAGGATCAATTATTCCGGATATTTTTGTCGTTATTAAGATCATACGACAATTGGAGCCGTAAATTTCCATCAAACGTCTAAACCCTTGCTGATCAGACCCTAGAGCTTCAAAATTTTTAACAATTAAGATCTTAAAAGGCACTCCTCCCAATGCTTTGAGTTCTACAAATGGTTTTACTTTAATTTGAATAAATGCGGGAGATCTCATTGTTTTTCCGGCAGTACTACCTATTTTGCTCGTGGAAACATAAGCATCGGATCGTGCTTTTTTTCTCTCTTCTGAACTTAGAGGAGTATCTGCGTAAACAATTTTAAAATTAGCATCATAATATGTCCCTAAAAATTCTTTCGCAAACAATCTGGCAATGGTTGTTTTCCCTACTCCTTCTGAGCCAACGAATAACAAATGAGGGAAATTTCTTTTATTGATGATATTTTTTAATCGTTCTATGATATCTGCTCTTCCGCATATTTCATCTAATGACTTCGGTAAATACTTAATCCTCCAGATAGGGATTTTTTCACTCATTTGACACCACTTTTATGGATAAGGTAGGTTTTTGTTTTTTGTAGTTGTTATTTTAAATAATCTATTATATTCGCTAATAGTGCTAAAGTTTGGATCCTCTTGTCCGCTCCTTGACTTACATAGAAATCGATATCTGCTAACATTGCTCTAATTTTGGTTTCCTTTAAAGCATTTAAACCCTTTAAGTTGGAAATATTTTCTGATATTTGTCTTATAAAGTTTCTACTATCAAAAATATCAATAGTTTGTAATATCTCCCTAGATTGAGCAAAATTCATTTCATTAAATGAACTAATTAGTGATTGAAGAACGGGTTCCTCCACGAAACCAGATATCTTGAGGATTTCATTTATATCTAAATCCTCTAATAACTCTAAAGCAACAGACATTTGTAATGTGTTAATAGCCTTCCTCAAGTCCCCTTCAGAAATAAAAAATAAGGTCTTAAAAAATTCCTCCTCCTTATTTTTATCAATCGCAAGATTTTCTTGGTCCGCGATATATTTTAATCTTTTAACGATCTTCTCTTCCGGTAATTTAACAAATCGAAATACGGCGCATCTCGAAATGATGGGGTCTATGATTTGATCAATATAATTACACATTAAAATAAATTTGACCTTTGTGGGAGCACCTTCTATAATTCGACGGAGAGTTTGCTGAACAGTTTTTGGGATGTTATCTGCCTCGTCTAATATGACCAACTTTAAGGATTCATTACCGATAATCATATTTTGCCGAACAAAGTCCTGAAGTTCTTTCCGTACAAAATCCATTCTCACGGTATCTGAAGCATTTAATTCTAACACGTTTTGATAATAATCATCCTTTGGAATTAATTTTCTTGCGATTATCAATGCAGCGCTTGTTTTGCCAGTACCCGCAGGTCCACTGAAGATCATATGAGGCATATTCTCTCCAGTTTGAACAAAATCTTTTAAATTATTTATCGCCATACTCTGACTAACGATATCATTAAAATTTTTTGGTCTATACTTTTCAACCCAAGGTCTTTCTAAATCGGTTTTGGTCATTATTTCAATAGGTAAATCTTTTATTCTTTTAAATCCTTCTCCCAGACCTCATAGACTTTCTTGAAATTTGCCTTATCATAGAGCTCAGCGGCTCTTCTGGCTTTATCTCTGATGTTTACTTTAATCCTTTCTACTTCAATTTTTTTTAGATGTTCAAGGGCCTTGTTTAACAACGAATTACCGGTACCTTCTCCACGATATTCTTCTTTTAGAAAGAATTGCTTTATATATCCTTCATAGGCACCAAAAGGGTCAATCCTTAATTCAGCTATAATCATACCAATAACTTCCCCTGTCTCTTCATCTGATGCTATTAATATCCCGTGCCGTTGAAGAGGGTCAAATAACCTTCTTCGTATACCCCAATCGAATCTTTTAGGCTCAAATTTCTCTCCTAAGCTCTCTACCAATTTTTTAGTCAGATCTCTTAACTCATCTACTTGTTCTAAAGAAGCGATTCCTACTTTTATATTACTCATATTTATTCCTTGACGGTTAATTTAAAAAATCCTTTAAAATTTAATAATTATTTTAAAAAATATAAATCTTCTTCACTCGTACTTAATAATAGGTTAGATTTTAAGAAAATTTTAACGCATTTATCCTCTATAGATGAATAATCTAATTAACTTAGTGAAAAAAAGATATTTTGAAAAATAACCTGCTAGATGATTTAATCGTTTAAAGTAAACTTGAATTTAAAGTACTTATAAAAGGAGAGAGAAAAAATTTTATTCTAAAGAGTTCTTATTGATTTTTTACTAATTCAAAAAATTATTTTGATTTGATTCTTTAACGAGCACTAACTCCGTCCCAAGCTTTGACCTCTTCATCAACATGACCACATTTTGGACATTCTTGATTTACTTCCCATGTCTCCAATGCGGGGTGCACTCTTGTAAACAAACCTCCACAGTTCTTACATACTAAGTATTTTCCGCCACACGATTCGCACATCTTTAATTGCCCTTTCTCAACAAACCTGAAAGTTCGTTGCATCCATTCATCATGCGCGATACGGAAGTTATCGCCTCCGCACACCACGCAATGTTCTCCATCTTCTTGAACCATTTTTATTACCCTTTTACCTAATAATCTTTTAATTTTCTTAAAACTCTTTCTTATAAATTATTTTTGAGTTTTGTTATTTATTTAATGATATTTATTAGAAGAAAATTAGACTTTTTAAGATTTAGCAAAATAAAACTATAAATGGAAGATTTAAATATAGAAATATTATAAAAGTGAAAATAAAGATATTAAAAAATATTTATATAATTCGAAAACCCTCGCCTTAAAGAAGGTTCTTTTACATTTTCAATTTCTTTTTGTTTCCTTTTTCTCGGGACGGATTGATATCTTCCAATTCCTTGATTAACTGATAGACCTTATCATCTTGTAAGGTTTCCATAAATTTAATATACATTTCTTGATCTCCAATAAATAACCCTTTTCGTTTCATAGGTTTGCCATTTTCTCTTAATGGATTAATTTCCAAGAAAAGTAATGCGGGACGAGTTTTGGTTGCAGGAACCTTAACTACATTAACACCCTTGATTGGAGTATCCATTTTTTCCCAGTCTTTAGCCGTTTCAAGAAATTTTTCTAATTGTTTTTGAACATCTGATTCTGACATTTGATTTCAACTTTTTTTCTAATTATAATTATTTATTATATCTATAAGTATAGGTATTATATATATAGTGTTACATATTTTTTTAACCTTAATTTCCCTTTTATTTCTCTCCTTCTAATCAATATCTATTTCGATAATCTTATATGAACTGATCTCTTAATACCTTTTTATAATAATCTCACTTAAATCAAAATGTCGGGTTTGTTGGGGCTCATTTCGACTGAATCTTTAAATAATTTCAGTGATATTAATACTCCAATCAAATTTATGAATAGATAAAAATGAAATTGATAACTGTTAACATACCAGAGAAGTATTTGGAGATTTTAGAATTATATGTCGCAGAGAAAAAGTTTCCAAACAGAAGTGAAGCAATCCGAATGGGAATAAGAGATTTAATCAAGCGAGAGTTTCTCCATAAAAAGCCGATTAAAGAGGAGACACAAGATGAATCACAAGAAAAAGAAAAATTCAATAGAAAATAAAATGTGAATATATGATTAAATTTGATTTATCAATTTAGGGAGCATCAAGAGAGATTATTCATCATCCAATAGCTCTTGAATGCGCTTTCTTCTTTCTTCTCTTCTTTTTTTAATTTTTTCTTTCAAATCTTCATCTTTCTTTTCAGAAACAGATTTTGGCTTTCTTAACTCCTTTTTCGTACCTTCTCCGGTTTCAGTCCTTAATTTTCTTTTATATTTCTGAATTAATTGATTTATTGTATCAAGGAATTCTTGCTCTAAAGGTGATTGATTTAAATTAAAACGTGCTTCACTTAACTCAGAAATGGCTTTCATATAGTTCTCTCTCGACAAAGAAATTTGTGCTTTATCTAAAGCTTCATATGCTGATTTAAATGCCTTTTGATTCTTTAAATTAGGTTTTCTTTCGCTAAGAACAATGAGAGGCACTTCAGAGAGTTCGCGTAACGATTCTAATTGGTTTTGAACATCTAATATCTCTTCCTGTTTTCCTCTCTCTTGCAGTTTGGAAATTCTTTCCTGATATTTAAGTGCTGCTTGATTGTATTTTTTATCTTTGATTAACATTTCTGCGAGTTCTAATTCAGTCATCAATTCTTCCTTTGTTTTTTGACTAGTACGAATATCCATTAATCTTTTCCTTTTTTCTTTTTTTTCCTTCCTTTCTAATTCTTTTTGTTGTTTTTGTGCTTCCTGTATTAAGGATTCAAGTTTTTTTCTCTCTTCACGCTTTTGCTTATCATATTCTTCTAATCTTTTAGCTTGTTCTTTTTCTTGTTTTAAATTCACCAAAAGTTCATTTTCTATTCTCAAAACTTCTCTTTGCCAATCAATTTGCTTAAACAGTGATTTTGCTTTTAAATAATTCTCCTTAGCTTTATCAAATTTTCTTCTCTCTACTAGACGTGTTCCCTCTTCCAAGAGTTTAAGGGCTTCATTTGATACTTTTCGTTCTTCTTGTTTTCTCTGTTGTTCTTTCAGATACTTTTTTTGTTTTTCTTCTTCTTGTTTTTGTTTAATATTTTGTATATTAGTTATATGTTCTTCTAGTTCTTTTTCTAAGTTGAGTCTTCTTTCTTTTTCTTCTTGAATCTTTTTAATTTCTTGTTGAAATTCTTCTTTTTTCCTTTTTGTTAACTCAATTGATTCTTGAACCATATTTAATCCTTGATCCCAACTAATGTCTAAAAAAATGTGCTTACTTTCTTGGTATAATTCCAATGCTTTATCAAAATTTTCTTGCAGTAACTCACTTCTTCCTTTTTCCATTAACTCGAAGGCTTTTTCTTTCTTTTTTTCCATTGATTCTTGTTCCTTTCCTCTTTCCTCAGCTTCTTTTAACTCGATTTTTTTCTTATGAATTAATTCTTGGTTTTCTCGTACCATATCGAGCCCTTCTTTCCAACCAATCCCTTCAACAATTTCTTTACTTTTTTCATAGAATTCTAAAGCTTTATCGAAATTTTGCTTATATAATTCTTCTTTTCCTTTATCCATCAATTCAAATGCTTTTTCTTTCTGTTTTTTTATTAGTGATATTTCTTCCGCTTCTCTTTTTTCTTCCTCTAAACTTTGTTTTCTTTTCTTTATCAACTCGATTGTTTCCCTTACCATATCAAGCCCTTCTTTCCAATCAATTACTTCACAAATTTCTTCACTTTTTTTATAGGATTCAAGAGCTTGATCAAAATTCTCTTGATATAGTTCTTCTTTTCCTTTATCCATTAATAGAAGGGCTTCTTCTTTCTGCTTTTCTCTTTGTTTTTGTGTTTGCTTTTCTGTCTCTAATTCCTTTAATTTTTCTTTTTTTTCCTTTACAAGATTCTTAGCTTCTTCGACCATTTTGATTCCTTCCTTCCAATCAATTTTATGAAATATCTCCCCGCTTTCATGGTAATATTTTAAAGCCTCATCAAAATTATAATCATAAAATTGATCTTTTCCTTTTTCTAAAAGATTGAATGCTTTTTCTTTTTCTTGTTCAATCATGCTTTGTGTATGTTCAGCAAGCTTCGCCTTTTTTAATTCACTTTTTCTTTCTTGGATTAAGTTTTTCGAGTCTTGAATCATTTCAATACCCTCCTTCCACTCGATATCTCGAAAGATTTCTTCACTTTCTTGATACAAATTGAGAGCGTTATCAAAGTTTTGTTCTTTTAATTCCTCCTTGGCTTTATCCATCAAGGTAAATGCTTTTTCTTTTTGTTCTTCGACATATCTTCGCTGTTTTTCTTCTTTTTTTAATAGATCTTCCTTTTTCCTTTCTTTCTCTTTTCTTTTTTTCCTATATTCTTCGATTAATTTTTGTTGTTCTTGTACTTCTTTTTCTAATTTTTTTCTTTGTCTTTCAACTTTTTCTTTCAAGTTTTTATTCTTTTCTTTCTGTTCTTCATAGTGAGATATTGCTTCTTTTAATCTCTCAGCCTGGTTAATCCAACCCATGTTTTCAAACTTCTTTTTTCCTTCTTGATATATTTCTATGACCTTATCGTAAGGAGGGTCATCTTCAAAAATTCCTTCTCTTACTTTTGTTTCATATTCCTTTACGGCTTGCTCAACTTGGGTAATTGAATTAAAGATTTCATTCGCAATTTTTTGTTGTCTTTCCCGTGCTTTTCTACGTGCTTCTTCCTCCTTTTTTAATTTTTTATCGATATATGGTTCTTCTTCTTTGTATCTCAGCATTTCGTCAATTTGCTTAGCACGTTCCTTCTTTTGATCCTCAACTTCCTTTAATTTTTCTACTTTCTTTTGTTTTTGTTTATATAGTTGAATTTGTCGTAAATATACCGCAGCTTGTTCTTTCCATCCCAATTCATTTAATCGATTTCTTATTTTCCGATATATTTTGATTATTTGAGGATATGGAGATTCCATATCAAAATTTTTTTGCTTTAATTGTAGTTCATATTCTCTTGCAATCCTTTCCGCCTTATTTACCATCTGTGTTATCTCACTTTGAATAATCTCTTCTTTTTCCTCTGTTTCAATGCGTTTGAGCTGTTCTTGATCAATTTCAACTTTCTTCGGTTTAGTCTTTAAAGCTTCTTTTAATTTTTTAGCTTTGTCCTTCTTTTTGGCTTCAATTTCCTTGAGTTTTCTATCCTTCTCAAGTTTTTGATTATATAGTTTTATTTGTTCTCTATAGATTTTTGCTTCTCCTTCCCACCCTTTTTCCAGTAAAATATCTCTGGCTTGTTTGTATATCTCAATTATTTCTGGATAAGGGGATTCAATCTCGAAATTTCCTTTTCTAAGTTCTAGTTCATATTCTCTTGCCATTTTTTCAGCTTTATCTACAAGTTCGTCGATTTTTTTCTCTATTCTCTCTTCTTCTTGCTGGGTTTCTATAATTTTTTGTTTTTTATGACTCTTTTTGAATTTACTCTTTGGTTTTTTATATATCTCTTCTAGAAATTTATCTTTTTCTTTTTTCTGAGCTTCTACTTCTTTTAAATGTTGAAACTTTTCGTATTCTTTTTGATATAATTTTATCTGGTTCCTGTATACTTGAGCTTGGTCAGTCCACCCCTTTTTATTTAAGCTTCGATATACATCTTGGTATATTTCAATAATTTCACTGTAGGGAGATTCTTCCAGAAATTCTCCCTCTTTTAAAGCTTTTTTTAATTTAAATTTGAAATTTCTTACCAAGTTTTCAGCTCTGTTAACTTCTTTGGCGATCTGTTCTTGAAACTCCTTCTCTTTTTTCTCTTCCTTAAGTTTTTCAAAAGATTTGTCTTTTTCTGATGAAGTTTTTCGTGGTTTATAAATATCTTGGTATTTTTCTTCATTTTCCTCTTTTTGTTTTTCAATCTCTCTTAATTTTTCATATTTTTTAAGTTCCTTTTGGTACAAACCGATTTGATTTTCATAGATTTTGGCTTGTTCATTCCATTCTTTTTCCACTAGTTTCTCTCTTACATTTTCATATATATTAATGATTTTAGGATAAGGGGATTCTTCAGGAAATTCCCCCTCTTTAAGAGCTTTCTTGAGTTTAATTTTAAAACCCCGTGCCAGGTTTTCTGCTTTATCAACTTGTCTTGAAATTTGTTCTTGAAATTGTTTTTCTTCATGCTGCTTTTTAACCCTTTCAAAAGCTTTATCTGAACCGTCAATAGATTCTTCTTTCTTTGGTATCTGATAAGCTTCTTGGGGTTTTTCTTCTCTTTTCTTCGCTTCGATCTCTCTCAGCTTTTCATCTTTTTTCTGCAATTTTTGATAATGTTTAATTTGATCAGAATAAGTTTTAGCTTGTCGCTTCCATCCATAGTGAAATAATTTTTTTTGAAGCTCTTTATAAATTTCAATTATTTTGGGATATGGAGAAACTTCGGGAATACTTCCCTCTTTTAATCCTTTCTTAAGGGCGATATTGTATTCTCTTTCAAGTTTTTCTGCCTTATCTATCGATTCAGTAATCTCTTTTTGGATCTGTTCTTCCTCTAATTTTTTCTCTTGTAATTTCTGTAAACGTTCTATTTTTTCTTTTTCCTGTTTTTCCTTAACAACTCTGGCTTTTTGTTCCAACTTTTTTTCTTCTTTTTTCTTTTCTTGTGCATTTTTTTCTTCTTTTTCTTTTTTTGCTGCTAATTCTTTTTGAAATACTTCTTTATTTTGCTCTAGATCTTCAATTGTGTTTTGAATTTTTTCTATTTCATACTCTCTATCAATTTTCTCAAAAAGTTGCGCGGCTTCATTATATTTTTCAATTGCCTTATTGAATTGATGTTCATTTCTCAATTTAGAACCTTCAGACATAAGGTCATAAGCTTGATTAGAAATCTCTTGTTTTTGTTTTACTGTTTGTTCATATTCAGAGACTTCTTCCGGAACTTTTTCTCTATCTTTTTCTTTTCCCTCTTCAACTTGGATTTTTTTCTGTTCTTCTTTTTCTTCGCTGATTGAGGGTTCTTTTTGTTTTTTCTTTTTACATTCATTGATCAAATTTCTAACCCTTTCAACCTCAAATTCATTATTATTTGCTTTAAAAATCTCTAAAACTTCTCCATATTTATCTATTGCTTTATCATATTTTCCTTCTTTTTCTAAACTTTGAGCATCCTCAAGTAGATATTCCGTTTCATACTTATTATCTTCTTCAAGAATATCATCTACTATAGACATTTGAAGTTCTTCTAAATCCTCCTCAGATGATAGAGATTCTGTTTGGGTTTCTTTTTTCTCTTCTTTTCTCTTTAAACTTTTTTCTCCTTTTTCCATTAAAAGATGTATCTCCTGAATCTTATTTTTTAAAGCTGATACCTCTTGCTGTTTATTCAGTTGCTCATATAATCCCATAGATTGTCTGAGTAATTCAATTGCTTCATTATATGCGGATTCATCAATCAATGAAAGTGCCTTTTCGACCAATTCATAAGCTTCCCCCATGATCTCATTCTCAATATCCCCTAAATCCGAAAAAAAAGCATCCTTTGTGGGATCAAAATCTAAGTCCTCATTCTCCTCTTCATTATTACTTTTTCCGTTTTTATCCATATCCCTTAAACCTTCTTAGGAAGTTGAAATTTTTAATTATATCTTATAATATGTATATAAAATTAATTGTAATTATATTTTGAAATAATAAAATCAATTTATAATAAAAGATAATTTCTTGAGGTTTATAAATTAAAGTAATAGGAATTTTTTCTGAACTCAAAGAAAATTCATTAAATTTCTAAATTTTCCAAGGATTTATTAAGATAATCATCACAGATTCTTCCTCCTTCATTTGTTAAAGACCACCCTAAAGAACTCTTCTTTGCTAACCCCAGATTTTTGGCATTTTTTAGAATTTTAAATATTTCCTCTTCAGATTTGTCTATATCAAAATCAACTTTTAAACTGAACATTATCTCATCTAAAGGAACTGGTTCACCCAACTCATCCTCCATTATTCCCAAGGCTGCTATGATTTGATGCTCTTCTTGTAATGAGTCGTCCATCTCTTTAGAAACTTCCTCTAAAAGCCATGGATGTTCATTAAGCATCTCTTTGATCTTTTTTTCATCACCCTCCTCAAAGATCTTATCAAATTGTTCCCTAATTTTTTTTCTTTTAAATATTGTTCCTCACATCCATAACAATAAATCCGAAAAATTAAGATATGATTAATAAGTATTAATCAAATTAATATTATCGATTAAATTTTAAAAATTAAACTACTTAATCATATTTGTATAAAATTATGGTAGAAAAAAAAAAGTCATGTGAAAAGCATACAAAATTTAACTATTATTGTGAAAAGTGTCGAGCACTTAATGAAGCATCTGCTAGTAGAGAGAAGGATAAGACTTTGCATCCTGATGCTTCCAAGAACGCATCAAGGGAAGATGAGAATGAGACACAAAGACCTCGACCATTACCGATTAATTTAGATGAAGAGGAGGAGTCTCCTCGTGGAATTCGATACAAATATAAACCATTTAAAAATAATCCTTTATTACGAAAGTATTTACCATATATTATTGTAATTGTTGTTGCTATAGTTCTCATTTCAGTGTTTTGGCTATGGCCTTCTTGGATGGCTGATATTAATCTTCAAACACAATTATATGATAATAAAGCAGGAGGGCTGGATTATCAAGAATATCGTTTTCTTAATTTCTGGAATACGACTTTTTTCTTCAATAAAACTGCTTTAATAGGTGCATTTATCGGAACCGCTATTATGCTTCTTCCTCCAGATAAGACCTTTCTTACTCTAATTGGTACTAAATTAAGATTTGGGCGCCCTTCGAGAGTAAAAGCCACAATTTTTTGGCTAACAGGAGGATTTGGAATGTTCTATTTATTCGGACATTTTATTAATTCAAATGGTCAATTTGCCTGGGCTATCTATTTGATTGAGAAGGGAGAGCTAACCATATCTCCAAATATTTTATTCGATGCATTTAATGTATTACTAAACCCTGGTAATATGGATTTTGTTACTATTTATGTGTATAGTAATGTAATTTTACCGATTATTTCATTTATAGTTGGAGTATTAATTTTTAGGATGATTCTCATATTCCTAAAAAACTCATATCTAAGGAGAAATGATTATTACTTAACTTCGAGTCTCTTAGGAATTATTGGATTGATATTTACCTTAAGTCTTTTTTCATTACCTCTTTTCGCACTTGATGGAATTCAGATAATACAATCTTGGGCTGTAATTTTTGGACTATTTGGGTTTTTGGGATTGACTATTTTCGTTTCTATTTACGGAAAGATGAAATTATCAAGAGCTCCACGTAATTATATTATGTATGATCCCGAAAAAAAGAAACTGGTTATTGTGGGAATCGGTGTTCTCTTTCTTGTCTTATCTCCCTTATTCTTAAGTATCCCTTCTTGGGTTAACTTAAATAATCCCGAATTTTGGACAAATCAAATCTGGCTTAAGAAGTATAATAGAGAGATTTCTTGGACAGGGGCCTCAGCGGGTTTAGATATGTTTGAAGAACGCTCCATTGATAACTATACCTCATCCTCATTAATCCAAAATGACGCGCAGATGATTACACAAATTAGACAATATGATCAAGATTTTGCCGTCAATTATCTTGCCGCAAAAATAGGATCGACTTATGAGGGGTTAGCAGATTCGGATATCATTTATCTTAATAACAAAGAATATTGGGTTGCTCCAAAGACTGTCATATTTAGTCAGATTTCAGGAGATGCTGTCCAAACAAGTACCGAACTTTATGATCATGTTGAAGGAATATTAGCAATGGATACCTTCACTGGTGAATTGGTAAATACTAAAGAACATTTCAATATATCAGCAAATTATCCTATATTTTTCGGAGAAAAGGAAAGTGAGAAATTTCTGGAAGAAAGATATTATTTTGAAGATGATTCAGAGTTGGAAAATATTCAAGGAGGCTATGATTATGATATATTGCTTGATACGGGTTGGGCAGGAAAAGGGGAAATTCTTAAAAATAATTATACTTATCAAGGGAATCCAGATGGTACATTAACTGGAATACAAGCTTTCTGGAAAACTTTAGATATGGGATTAATTTCTTATGCTACAAATCCCGGAGAACATAAATATCTGATTAATAGAAACATAAAAAAGAGAGTACAAAATATTTTACTTCCCAATCTAAAAATTGATGAAGATCCCTACTTGGTATTTGATTATGCAAAAGGTAAGATGTATTATGCGGTATCAATATACACTTCCATTCCTATCTCTTCGTATGCCAATTCTCCAATTTTGAGGTATTTAGGTGTTTGTTTGGTTGATGTCGTAGATGGTGAGATGAAATTTTATAAAAACCCGAGTCTAAAAGAAAAAAATGAAGATCCTACATATCCACTATGGAAAATGTATATGGAAAGATACGATTGGATTGATGATATTCCTGATTGGTTGATGGAACAAATGAGATATCCGGAATTCCTTTTTGAACAACAATTATCGAAGAATTATATTTATCATGTTCAGAATCCAAATACTTGGAAGAGGGAAGATGACTTCCACGAAAGACCCTCAGAAGGAGATTTATTTTATATAGAAACAGATCTGGGGGATGGAATCGAATACATAGGATTAGATTTAGTTGAATATTATGGAAGAGACGCGAGAACTTTAGCAGGTATTTATATGGTTAGACATGGAAAACATTTCGGAGAGGCAATATTTTATCATACAAAGGGGCAAATTGGTAAATTAGTAGGTCCTCAAACCGCAAGAGATACCTATCAATCGGAGGCAACACAAGAGATTTCACTTATTCAAGATGCGAGAAATGGAAATACTTTGATTTATCCTCTGGGAGGATCACTTTTCTATTACATTCCGACATATAGTACCGCCGGAGATCTCCAACAATTAAAATTAGCCGGTTTTGTAGAAGCCTTTACCAGAGAAGTCGGATATGGATCTAACGCTGTTGATGCTTATGCTTCATTAAATATTACGGACATTCCTTCAACGGAAAACATTTCGCTATCATATCAATTATCAATGGAATCAACAATGACTCTTCCGGATGATTTAGCAAAATTTGTAATAGACCTTGAAAACCAAGAAGAAGATTATAAAGCCGATCCATTGGATGTGGAATTAGTCCTTTCGGTATATACTTCTAAAGATAATAATGTCGATTATTCCATCTATCCAAATGAATATCCTATTGTCCCAAGAACTAAAATTTCGAATGATGATTACGAAGGATATAATTATACCATTGTTGATGAGGAGCTTTATTTTGGACAAGGTTTAAAAATCACTGGATACCTAGAACCAAACAAAGGAAATGTTATCATATATTATCAATGGACCTTGTACGTGGATGGTAAAATTGTTAATAACCCCCAAGAAAATATCATTTTAGTATTGGAATGATATTCCTACACTATATGGTTTTATAAATATAATTCCTATAGTTTTTTTTTCTTTTTAATCCTTAATCACCAGACTTGAAGCGATATTTCTAAAATTCTCCACAATCTCATCAAAACTTTCATCATAGGGCATCCACCAAAGGTCAGGCTCTTTATATTGATCTATATTAATGTGTAATGGTCTTGTAACTTCGTGAAATCCTAATTTACCGTGGGTCCTTCCAATACCTGAATTCTTAGGCCCTCCCCAAGGTGTGGATGGTAAGCCAAAGGTGTATACAACTTCATTTATCATAACCGAACCCGTCTCTATCTCTTCTGCCATTTTTTTCCCTTTCTCAATATCTTTTGTCCAAATACTCGAGGTAAGTCCATATTGATTATCATTTACCATTTCAATTACCTGGTCTTCGTCATCAAATTTTAAAAGCACTAATACGGGGCCGAAAATTTCCTCTTGAACGACCTGCATTTTATTATTATTGGCAGTCATAATTGTGGGCTCATAGAAATATCCCTTTAAGTTTGGATTTCGTTTTCCTCCTAATAATATCTCCGCTCCTTCCTCTATACCCTTTTTAACCATTTTATCAACCCAATTAAGCTGTTCCTCGTTTACCATTGCTCCAACATCTACATTTGGTTCCGTGGGAATATCTTGTTTCAGTTTTTTTGTAAGATTTACCAAACGTTCTATAAATGTATCATAGATACTAGAATGAAGATAAAGTCTCTTCACTGAAGAACAGACTTGACCGGAGTTTGTGAAAACTCCCCACCTTGCGGCAAGGACTGCTCTCTCTAAGTCCGCATCTGGAAGTACGACCATAGCAGATTTTCCTCCTAATTCCAAAGCCACTTCAGTAAGAGTATTTGCCCCACGTTGCATAATTCTTTTTCCTGTGGCAGTGCTTCCTGTAAATATGACTTTTTTAGCATAATCAATTAATGGATTTCCTAGTTTTGACCCGCTTCCATATACCGTTTGCATAAGATTTTCTGGGAGATCAATCTGATCAAAAATATCTTGAATCTTTTGTCCCACTAAAACGGTGTCTGAGGAGGGTTTAAAAACAACACTATTTCCTGCGATTAAACTCTGTACAATTTGTTCAAAGGGAATGGCAAACGGATAATTATATGGACCGATTACAGAAACTACGCCAACCGGTTTTCGAAGCAAAATGCTTTTTTTATCTAAAGATTCATAAAATCCCAATGGGATCTCCTTTTCTCCACCAATATATTCAGCGACATTTATATAATTATGGAAGGTTGAATCCATGACGATATATACTTCATTTACAAACGCCTCTGATGGAGGTTTTCCTACTTCCTTTGATATAAGAAGCGAAATCTCGTCATAATGTTTCGAGATGACCCGATTTACTTCAACAACCTTTCTTGCTCGTTCTTCTAACGGAACACTTGCCCATTCCTTTTGAGCAAGCTTTGATTTTTCGAAGATTTTCTCAATTTTTTCAACTGGAGTTACTTTTACCTCTCCATTCACTTCAAGAGTGGCGGGGTTTATACTTTTTATTATGCTCATTAAAATAACTCACCTTCAAGATACTATTTAAATCTATTTCTCATTTTTTATAAAAGATATAACAACTGGTCTTTCCTTTTATTCTTGATACTTAAAATATATGTTTAAGCTATAATAATCAAAATCTGAAATCTTTAAACTCAGTTAGAAAAAGATGGTTGCATAAATGTATTGAACTTAACTTCTTATGATAGAAGATACCATACAATTAAACCGAAAACGAGAAATTAAAAAAGAGGTAAAAATATAAAAGACTTATTCGGGTGTAGATGTTGATTTTATCTGATTGATATAATTTTCCACTTCCTCCTCAGAAGCTCTTCGGAAAACCTTATCTTCTCCCTTAATATACGCAAGGCGTATCGTTTCAGGGGTTATTTCCTCATCAATTGCTTCCTTTAAAGCACTTATTGCTAGCTTTGCGATCTCATCGAAATTTGATTCAGGATTATAATTATTTCTAATATACTCACGTGCTGTGGCTTCCCCATTGCCTAATGCATATGCTTTGTATGATCTGTAAATTCCACTCGGAGAAGTAGTATAGATTTGTGTTCCTTGTCCGTCCATTCCAATGAAAAAGAGTGCACATCCATAAGGTCTAATGCCTCCATATTGAGTATACATCTGTTTATGGTCTGCAATTTCCTTACTGAGCATCCGTAAAAGAACCGGTTGATCGTACGTTAACCGATAAGATTGAGCTTGAACACGCGCGTAGTCTACTAACTGACGGGAATCTGCGTGTAAGCCTGAAATGGCTACGCCAATATGCTTATCAACCTGAAAAATTTTATCGATAGATTTTGGATCCATTAATTTCGTGGGAATCTTAATTTGTGCTGCCAAAACAACATCTTGCTTTGATTTTACTGCCACTGCTAATGTTCCTCGTCGTACCGCCTCTAATGCATATTCTACTTGATACAATCTGCCTTCGGGACTAAATACCGTAAGAGCACGGTCATATTTTGGCTGACCTCCGCCTCCAAACATATTTCGTTTCACCTATTAATTTAAAATTTTGTTGTAATTATGAATAACTATTATTCTCTATAATTCTGTAATATTTGTAAATTTTATCTTAAATTTTAAATTAATGTTTATAATTTAGTGATTAATCTTATACCCTTTTTAGAATGAAGAAAATAATCTAATATAAAACCATCTAAAGAAGAATTAAAGATTTCTCAATAACTAGATATTTTATTACACATATAAAGAAATTAAAAATTTATAAGAATTAATCTAAATTTTATCTTCATTTTTCTGATTCTCTTCTGGCTTCTGTTTTGACGCTTCTTTAAGTATATCTCTTTTTTTAAGTTGTCTGCCAATAAATTCATATAATTCCCTGATCGCTGGTTCACTCATTATAACTTCACAAACTAAATTATGTTCCATTTTAAATTTCTTTAAATTTTGTTCCAGATCTTTTTTTTGAAATTCCTCTGTTAAATGAGCGTTTTCCAAATTCATAATGAAGTCATTTATTCCTATATTATAGAAACTTAATCGAAAGTCATATTGAGTTTTAAATCCTCCAATCGCTCCAGTGACATAATGAGATTTAAAATCTGCTTTTTTTTTAAAAATTTTTTCTATTGGTATATCAATTTTTTTAGAATTTTTCTCTTTTGAAGATTCATCCAATTTGTTTTATCCCTCCATTATAATATTTGTATCTTCTGAAGAGCTTAGATTACTTTGAATATCTTCAGGAAGAATATTTAACTTACCTGAATAAGTATCATGAGAGATGGTTGGATCTAAAAGATATCTATTGCTATAATTTATCTTCTCAGAAGAACTTTCTTCATTATTATGAGAAATATAAATGGAATTTTCCCTTTCATTATTTATATTCTCCCCTTGATATGGAAAAAGATCATTGAAAGATTTTTGTTGAAATATTATTTCAGATAAATTCTGTTTTATTAATCTAAAAATATTTTTACCACTTTTTGTAAGAAAAAATTTGTTTTTTCCTGTTTGTTTGTAAAGATATCCTTTCGATTCATTTATTTCTTCAATTTTGAACTCCTTGGGGCAATTAACTGCACTTTCAGGGTCAATCGCCTCGTTATTGAAAAGATATAAAATGAATCTCTCCACTGGATCGAGCCTTTGATATAATTTTGATTTTCTTATAGTTAAATTAGAGTTATTTAATTCAATTTCGGGGCAATATTCTTTTATAATCTGAAACATTTTAATATATTTTTTAATTGTTTTCCAATGATTCTCAAGATTCCTCAGTGATTTTATCTCATTTATATTGTATTCTGTACTTTCTCTTAGTAAATTTAGATTAAATACTAAAGAAGTAGCAATACTTAATGGATCCTTTTTCATTATTATCATCTTGTTAATTTTTCATTATAATGAAATTATATAAAATATTATCATCTTATCTTTATAAAAAATTATAGATATTTTTAATATTATATCTTGTGGTGAAAATTACCAATAAGAGGAAAAGTTATAAACAATATGGTAAAGGTGATCGCATTTATCACATTTCATCTTTTATTAATAATCATTGATTCTAACTGTAGAACTAGAATTATTAAAATTGT
>CAZZIC010000015.1:0-11332 GCA_964653985.1 uncultured archaeon
GACAAAATTTTTGAGACGGAGATTCATCTTTTTCCATTCCTCGACAGTAATTAGCTTTCTAGCATTTATATCAATTTTATTAGTTATTTTATGAATTGAAAATTGTTTTTTATTATTTTTAAATCTTCAAACTATTAAGTGTTGTAGGATTACAATTAGGTTTCATTATATCCGAATTTACTCGATAAAAGCACAACTTTCCGGAATTTTTCTTATTGCTGAATTAGCGTATCATATACAAATTATTAAACTATCGCAGTGTTCTCATATAAATAATATTGAATGATAGAAATTAATGAAAATTTTCTTAAAAAACCCATGACAGAAAAAATTGCAATCGCTTTGGAAAAAATTACTAGAGAGACAGGAGAAGATGAAGATCTAATTCTTTCAGAGCTAGAAAATGAAGGAATTTCTATTTTAAAGAAAAATGTCATACCCTCTGGAAGATATACGAATATTTATATCATCGAATCTTATAAAAATAGTCTAGAGGAGAAAGTTCGTGAGTTGAGCCATCAAATAATCGAATATATGAAAGAACATTCAAGATTGGGATCTTTTAATCAAATAAAAGCAGAGAAAAGGGAAAGTGTTTTATATGAATTTTCGATTGACTCCGAAAGAATAGATGAAGAAATTTTTGAAGATTTAAAAAACGAGCATAACATAAAAGTATCTGAGCTGACTCCGAAAGAGTGGTTTGATATACAGACATCTGATTTATGGAAAAGATCTCAAATCCAAGTGGCTCGTGAAATAACCGCCAGAGAAATAATAAAACTTAAAGAGATTAATTTGAAATTAATTATCTAATTACATTTAGATATTTCTGACTTTTACTTCTTATAATTAATTTTTTTAAAATGAGGTAATTACCAAGAAAAATTAATAAGAACGCTTATAAGTATCTTAGATTTAATAGTTATTATGGTACCACTAAGAGACATTGAGATTGATATACGTCCTCTCAAACAAGCAACGAAAGAATATGATGTAGAACATTGGTTCGATAGTTTATTTGACGACCTCAATCTTTCATATCAAGCCCAGCATCTCGTTTTAGAAGGGCGTCCAGATTGTCTAATCGGAGATGTGATCATTGACTTCAAGTATGATATAGATGAGGATGAATTAAATAAATGGGTTGAAGTAAAGGGAACGCAATATATTGAAGAATATTTTAAAACCCGGGGAGCATATCCCTCTCTATTAATCGTAATCTCTGAGGAATCTATTTGGTATTTCGATAAGAACGGAGAATTACATAATAAGCGAAAAATTTCCGCAAAATCCATTATATCTCTAATCGAATGTCTTTTAGAACCCGCAATTATTGATTCGGAGCAATTTGCCATTTTATTCGGTGTGAATTCTCCCCTTTATATTATTGCGTATTCACGATTAAAGGAACATTTCTATTCCCATAAAGCAGAGGATACTGTATGCTTCCAACAATGGAAAAAGAATTTTAACTTAGCGTACCACGACGATCAAGTCGGAGTAGAATTATTTTTACGCCATTCATATTTAAATATGCTGCTAAAACTAATTCTCTATAAGGAATTCATGGAGCCCAGCGATTATTCCCGAGATTCTTTCAAGGGATTAGAAAATTATTTCGAGCTTTTGGGAATCTCCTTATTTCATTACGACTTCTTTCGATGGGTTATCAATGTAAATAACTTATGCGATGAGTTTTTCGAACGCATAAAAGTTATGACCTTCAAAGCGACCGATATCTTTAGAGCAATCTATCAAGAGATGATCATCGCAGGAGTGCGACACCGATTAGGAGAATATTATACCCCTGAAATATTATGCAAAAAAATGGTGGGGAAAGAATATCGAAAAGGAATGAGAGTACTTGACTCTTCTTGCGGCTCGGGAACATTTCTTATTGAAACGCTTAAAAAAATTGATCAAGAGTTTAATGTTCAAGAAGGAGAAGAGCCCCCGAAAGAATGGTTTGAATGCGTTAATAATATTTTTGGATTCGATATTAACCCCATTGCGATTCTTACTTCTAAAGCAAATATGCTGCTTTATCTAAAATCGAAGAAGGAATGGATTGAAGATACTTCTATCAATGTATACCTTTGTAATTCCATAGATCCATTACGATTCTCCCCGGTTGCCGATATTGAATTGGGAAGATATTATAGTTTTTGTGTAGATCTTTTAACCGAAGAAATGGAATTAAGAATTCCAGGAACTGCCCTTGCTCCTGATAACATAGAAGATTTTCAGCATGTAGTCAGAGCTGTTTATAATGTATGGGAAGATTTCAACATGTTTGAGGACACATGGGAAGCAACGCTAAATATGGTAGATACAGATAAAAATGAAGAGTTATTCGATCCCGAATCAATCATCTATAATGCCATTCGCAATTTTTTTGAAGAGTTATATGAACTGAAAGCTCAAGATAAAGACCATATTTGGCTATATATCCTCAATAACTTAGTTGGGATCCGCCTACTCCTTCTCAAAAAGAAAATGGACTTGATCATCACCAACCCCCCTTGGTTAACATATAAAGACGCTGATAAAAGGCTAAGGGAGAGCATGAAAAGCATCTCCGAAGATTTTAATATTAAACCCGGAGCCCATAATGTTACAAATATCGAAGAAGCGGCAGTCTTCCTATATAAAATTCCAGATCTCTATTTAAGAAGAGACGGAAAAGGTAGAGTGGCATTCGTTTTACCAAGATCTATCTTAGTCTCTTCGCAGAATGGAAAAGTGAGAAGATTTGATTATTTTGAAGATATTGAATTTTTCGAGTTTGATGATTTGATCTTTAATATTGATTGCTGCTGTTTTTTCGGAACTTATACGGATCGAATCCCCAGAAGGAGAGATCCCCTTGAAAAGTATCCTGTAGAATGTAAATTTTTTGATTCAAAAACGATGGAATTGTTGGATACTTTTCATTTGGAACCATACGTATATTTTCAAGAAAAATCAGGAGAAAAGTACAATGTTAAACGCTTGATAAAAAAAGAAAAGAAAGAAGATCTTTTACCTGTAAAATTATCAGATTATTATACCGATTTTATTCAAGGAGCAGATATGATTCCGAAATCATTATTGTATGTCAATATTCTTGATACATTAGAAGGGAGCAGATTATCGGTTATCACTCCATGGATCTCCCCCCAAGCAAAAGGGAGATGGAAAGAGAAATTTTTTACTCGGGAGAGGGTTGAAAGTAAACAATTGTTTAGAGCTACTTTATCCCGAGGTTTGTACCCATTTTACATCGATCCTTATGACATTTTTCTCCCTTTTGATGAGAATTTGAAATACAATCCCTCCGAGATCGGTCCTTTTTCCCGAAAACATTGGAGAAAGATAAAAAAAGTCTATCGAGATATCAATGATAAAGATTTATTTGAAGTCGGAATCAATTATCGAAATAAGCTCTGCAATACCAATAATGAGGTTCGAGAAAGTCAGAGAAAGCATTTTAAAATAGTCTTTCCGAATGCCAAACGACTTATGGCCGCAGTAATTGAAGACCTAGAGGGAAAGACTTTTGTGGATTCCACCTTATATTATTTGGGAACCGAAAGTAAAGAAGAGGCATTCTTTCTATGCGGTTTACTTAATATCAGAGATTTACGGAAAAGCGTCAAGACGGTCAGCGACACAAGACACCATCATAAGAGACCCCTTTATTTCAATATCCCAAGATATACGGGATCAAAAACCCAAAAAGAGATCGCCAAGCTTTCAGAAGAATGTTTTGAGATAGTAAAGGAATATGTACACTCCAAAGAGAAACCAAGAAATAGCAAAATCCGATCCTTAGTCCAAGATAAATATGAGAGAATCAGAGAATTAGGACTTGAGGTCCTAAATACCGAAGGGGGAACAAAAGTAGTAAAAGAATACCTTATTGAATCCGATTAACCTTTCTTTCTATCAAGAACAATGAAAAAGAAAAAGAGAAAATAACATTTGGCGACTTATTAAGATATAATGTAAGGTCTTTAGAGGACTTTTTTTCATTATGACTGATCGAACAATTAATTTGCCAGAACATGTGTATGATGATATAATGGAACTAAAAGATAAAAATGAATCTATTTCTGATTTCATTGCTCGACTAATCAAGAAAAAGCAACTTAAGAAATCAATTACACAATTTGCAGGAATCTTTGAAATCTTTGAAGATTCATCAGAGGAATGGGAAAAGATTGAAAAGAAACTATATGATGATCGACTAAGGCAATCAAATGAAAGAACCATTAAATTTTAAATTAAAAGAAAAAGGAACTAATATGCCAATTTTAGATAGCGATATAATCATAGCTTATTTTCGAAATATACCAAAAGCAATAAACATGATTGATAAACTTATTCAAGATCAGTCCATTTTAAGAACAACTATTTTTAATGTAGCAGAATTATAGAAAGGGGCTTACCCTTACCTATCTTTAAAAACTGATGATAATATTAGAAAGATACATAATTTTTTAGAAAGTATTTCTATTATTAGCTTTACATTAGCAGATGCTATAACGTATGCCAAAATATCAGCAAGACTGAGAGTTAAAGGAAAATCAATTGGTAATTTTGATGCATTAATAGCAAGTATTGCAATGAATAATGATGAAACAATTTATACTCGGAATTTAAGTCATTATGAAAGAATAAGTGGATTATCCATCCAAAACTGGGATGTAGACTGAATAGTGATATTTTTCATTATCTTCTTTTTATACAACCTGCTCATATAATATATAGAATCCCTATAAGAACATTTTGAATATTTAATTTTCTGTAAATCTATTCTCCTTTTCTCTCTTTTTTTAATAGAATTCATTGGATTTTAGGATGTTAAGTTATGGTACTTCAATGTTGGGAAAGAATAAATCCTCATTTTTCGCTTTTTCGATGTATTCAAACAATTCCTCATCCGTATTTTGATGAAAATCTTTATAATATGCCCCAACGGCGAATGAATAAGAATCAACGGGGTTTAAGCAAATTACTTCATCAAATGTCTTGTTAAGGTTCGAAACACTCCCAACGGGACCAACAGGGATCGCTAAGATAACTTTATGTGCTCCTCGATTTTTCACATATTTTCCAGCAATTTTGGCAGTAAAACCTGTAGCAACTCCATCATCGATGATAATAGTATTTTTTCCCTCTACGTCCGGCTGAGTTTTATTCATATATTTTTCAAGTCGGTTTTCTACTTTAGAAAGAGCCTCGTTTTTAATTTCATTTAATTGGTCTTTCGATATCTGTCTATATCTTGTTATATTTTTATTTAACCCGTAAGTACCATCTGGAGCGATCGCTCCAATCGCAACCTCCCTGTTTTGGGGAAGGGTCAACTTTTTCGTGATTACAAGGGACATCCTAACATCAAGCTTTTTTGCAACTTCATAAGCTACAGGAACTCCTCCCCTGGGAATTGCTAGTATCACCGCATTTTCTATAAGATCTTGATGTTGTTCTAATTCCTCCGCTAACTTCTTTCCTGCTTCCGTTCTATTTTTAAATTTCATTTTGATACCTTAAATACCCTTTCATATTCTTGTAAATGAGTGAATCTTCTGGGAAAGTTTTTTTGACAATCATTCAATACTTTTATGACCATAGTTTAATAGTTAGGAGAAAACATTCAATATTATATTTAGTAAAATATTTTATTTTTAAAATCTATAAATTATGGAATTTAATAGGTAATTAAGATTTAAAAAAAAATCCCATAATATAATCCTATTTAATATAATCTAATGCAATCTAATCTCATTTAATACAATATAGCCTAATCTAAAATAAGCTGAGATCTAAAGGGAAATGAGGAGATAATGGGAGGATAGTTTATTTTCCCTAAATGAAATGAACATCAAATGAATTTAAACCCTAATCTTTAAATATATTCTACTGATTACCAAAACTAGAGAATTATACATTATATATTCGTTATATTTTACTTATTGTTTAGTGAATAAATGAATAAATGAATAAACAAAACCTGTAATCGAATTGGTGAAAAATATGTCAAGAAACTTGACTCGTATTGAAGGTGTGAGTGCACCAGTTGCCATGAAATTAAATGATATTGGAATAATGACAATTGAGCAGTTATCTAACTCTTCCCCCGCCGAGATATCGGAAGCAGCAAACATATCCATTGAAAGTGCGGAGCGGTTGATTTCAAACGCGATGAATCTTTTATCTCAATCAGGAGAGCCATTTATTCCTTCTCCGGAAGAACGATATTCAAGTAAATATTCAATGAAAACGACTACTCAACGAGAGACAGAGCAAACTATGGGAATAGAAGAACAAGAACGTCAACGCGAAGAGGAAGAATGAAAGCACAGCTTGGTTCCTCCTACCTCTTGTGTTATTCACATTCTTAATGAGAGAAGTATAATGCGGAACTAATTTTACATTTCATTTTATGGTTTAGATTGCATCTGAGTTTAGATCTTGACTTATAAAGATTTACATTATAATATTATCAATTCCTATATGGTAGGCTTAATTTCGGTACTCTCGGTTCTTTCCCACAGGTTCTTAAATTCATTCTTAAACTTAGAAAAACAATCTTTTTAAATATAATTGATTTTTAAACATTAAAACATAGAGATAAAATTAACAATGTCAGATTTAAAAATTGAATCAACCTATTTTGAAAAACAAGGTCCTGTGAATACGGATAAAGCTTTAGAAATTGCCAAAAAGTATAGTGAAGATTTCGGGATCAAAGATATTATCGTTGCAAGCACAACTGGTACCACCGCCGAGAAGTCCGTAGGATTATTCAATCCAAAGGAGTATAATCTTGTAGTTGTGACACATTCCTATTATTTTGTGGGAAGCAAAAAGCGTCAAGAATTTCCCGAAGAAAAAATAGAGCACCTTAAGGAAAAAGGAGTGAAAATGCTAAGTGCGACACATGCCATGAGCGGAATAGAACGCAGCATGAGGAAATCACTAAAGCAGTGGGGCTCGGTAGATCTAATTGCTAAATATATACGGGAACAATTCAGCCAAGGTACAAAGGTTTGTCTGGAAATGGCAGGAATGGTAGCTGATGCTGGATTAATTGCTGACTTAGAAAGAGATTTGATCTGTGTTGCGGGAACAGGACGAGGAGCTGATACTGTGTGTCTTGTTAAACCCGCTCCAACAAGTGAATTCGAAAAGGTTAGGATTAAAGCAATTCTGGCAAAACCGCTCTGAACAGAATAATTACAATCTTTTTTCTTTTCTTTATATTTGTTGACGAGTAGCTTCGTTAGATTTATTTGATGAATCTTGGAATTCTTCCAAACCTCGATATTTTCTTACCGCTCTCATTAGCTTATCGAAGGCTTCTTGAACATGAAAACCAGTTTTCGAAGAAGTTTTGATGTAGTCTATAAAATCATATTTTTCTTTCAATTCTAATACCCGTTCATCTTCTATAATGATAATCTCCTTTAGATCATATTTAGACCCAATAAGTAAAATGGGTAGGTCCTCTTCAAATTTCCTTACAATCTCAACCCAATTTCTTAATTTTAAGAAACTGAACATAGAAGTTAAATCAAACATCAAAAATGCGCCACTGGCTCCTCGAACAAACCCATCCAAAAGGAACCTAAATCGTTCTTGACCCCCAAAGTCCCACAATTGGAGCGAACATGAAACTCCGTCCTCAAATGTATAATCTTTCTGTAAAATATCTACTCCTAGGGTTGTTTTGGTGGATACCAGAAATTTTCCTCTCACATATTTGTGAAGAAAGGTTGTTTTTCCAACTCCACTTTCTCCTCCGATAATCAATTTAAATGTTAAATCTACCACTCAGGTTCTCAACCCATATGTTATATATTTATCTAATTTTTTTATTTGTGAAATTTTATTTGAGGTTGTCCCCCTTCTCTTTCGGGAAAGGTTCTAAAAAGCCTTCATCTACCAAATCAATAATGACAGCAATTATTCTCTCTTCTAAAACATCCTCTACCTTAGATTTAACATAATCAATTAAGCTATTTAAATCAAAGTTTTTCCTAGAAATTAATTCAAAAGTTTTACTGATAGAGAGAACTTTTTCATGAAACGAATCTAATTCTCCCTCTGGAGGATCTCTACTCATATGAAAATTTCTTGCCAAATGAGTTTTACAATAATTATCAATTAATTCTTGATATCCGTCAAACACTCTTAAATCACCTTTAAATGGCTGTAAATGTTCATTATATTGTTCCTCACAATGTTGAACAACTTCTTATACCAATAAGTAATTGAGCCTTAGGAATATTTAAATTTTTATACAAATATGTATTGATATTTTGAGTTATAAATTTTCTATTTAGAACCAGTGAGAGAGAGTATGATATATAAAGACAAATTCGGAGGGAATTTTGAGTAATTATCTTTAAAATTCTAAATTGATTTGACACATTTTTCATATTTTTCTGAATCTTTATCCCAATTGGCATTTAATCATTAAGATCTCAAATTTAAGGTAAACTTCTCCATATCTAAGTTATTTAAAAAGAGCCTACTTATAAAATCAAAGATAAAAAAAATAATATTTCGGACTTTTCGGACCTTGAATCGCTATCAGATAGAAATAGAAAGAATAATTAAGAAAATTTAAATAATGTTGAGTTTCTTTCCAATCTTCTCGATTGATCTTAGTGCGTCATTAAGATCCTCTTTTGTAAGAAGTGCATTCATTTGAACTCTAATTCGGGACAGTTCTTTGGCAACCATTGGATATACTATTGGCGTAACGTAAATGTTCTCCTCTTCAAACAACAGATCCGCGAGTTTCTGTGCAGGACCAGGTTCTCCGATGATAAGAGGTATAATTGGGGTCTGAGAATCTCCTGTATCATAACCCATGCTTTGAACTTCTTTTTTAAAATAGTTGGTATGTTCCCACACTCTTTTCACATGTTCTTTCTCTTCCTTAACAATTTCAACAGAGGCAGTACAAGCAGCAACAAGACTTGGGGGATGAGCTGTACTTAAGAGATATGTCCTACTTTTATTTTTTAC
This sequence comes from uncultured archaeon, assembly GCA_964653985.1. Classification (GTDB taxonomy): domain Archaea; phylum Asgardarchaeota; class Lokiarchaeia; order Sigyniarchaeales; family SOKP01; genus CAZZIC01. The sequence continues at coordinate 9,028 of CAZZIC010000015.1, forward strand.
AAATTCGGCTAAGGATTTGGAGCCAGATACAGTACCGCCAAATACTCCAAAGCCCTTAGACATCGAACCTCCCTCAACATGTACTCTCCCTTGGAGTCCAAAATGATCGACGACTCCTTTACCACTATAATCTTTTCCAAGCACACCTTCGCCATGGCAGTCATCAACAAATATAATAGCGCCAAACTCTTCCGCGATTTCGGTAATTCCCTTTAATGGCGCAATATCTCCATCCATGCTGAATACTCCATCAGTCGTAACTAATATCCTTCTTGCTCCTTTTTTATCCGCTTCTTTTAGTTGTTTTTCTAAATCTCCAACGTCATTATGTTTATAGACATATCGTTCTGCTTTTGTCAGACGTATTCCATCTATAATTGATCCATGATTTAACTCATCCGATATGACCGCATCTTCTTTTCCAATCAATTGCGGGATTACCCCCGAATTTACAGCAAAGCCAGTTTGGCATAAGACAGATGCTTCAACTTCTTTGAACTTCGCCATCTTTTCTTCGAATTCTCTAGTCAAATCAAATGTTCCTGCTATAACAGGAACTGCTCCAGCACCTGCACCATATTTTTGACCCGCCTCTACCATAGCTTTCTTAATCTTGGGATGTGTTGCTAACCCAAGATAATTATTCGTGTTAAGCATCAATACTTCTCTTCCATTAACAATACTATGAGGTTTTGACGCGTCTTCCAAGTGCCGGATGGTCCATTCTAAATTATTTTCCTTCAAGTCTTTCATTTCTTCTTTCAGAAATGCTGTAGGATTCCTTTTCATCTAATCATCTCGTACATATTTGAATATATTATCAAGAATGTATATATTTTTAACTTAACCCGCTAAGATTTTTAAGTTTTTGCTAGAAAAAAGTTAAATGGAATAAATTTCCCACACGCAAATAAACTTTTTTATTCAATTATTGATTATGTTTATTCACTAGCTAATTTAACGCAAAAAAGAAATTATTTGTTGGATATCTATGAAGATACTAGTCATTGGGGCATTAGGTCAAATTGGAAGTGAGTTGGTACCGGAATTAAAGGAAAAATATGGGAAGGAAAATGTCATTGCCAGCGATATCAATTTTCCAGAAGATGATGAAAAAGAAGCATACGGAAATTTTATTCAATTGGACGTCTTAGATAAAGAAGCAATTTCACGGGTAATTAATACCCATAATATTAATGTGATTTATAACATGGCATCAATCCTTTCCGCAAAAGGAGAAAAGATGCCCCAAAAGGCATTGAAGATTAACTTGGATGGGCATGTGAATGTTTTGGAAATAGGCAGAGAATTAAACATAGAAAAGGTTATTTGGCCAAGTTCTATTGCAGTATTCGGACCAACCACACCGAAAGAAGATGTTCCTAATGATACCATTCTCCAGCCTACAACCATGTATGGAATTACTAAAGTGTCTGGAGAGCTCTTAGCGCAATATTATTATGAAAAATACGGTTTAGATACCCGTTCTGTGAGACTTCCGGGAATAATTAGTAATAAAACCCTTCCTGGCGGGGGTACAACGGATTATGCGGTTGAAATATTTTATAAAGCAATTAAAGAAAAGGAATACACATGCTTTGTCGAAAAAGAAACAGTTCTCCCCATGATGTACATGCCAGACTGTATTAAAGCGCTTATAGATATTTTAGAAGCAAATAGATCCAGCATGAACAGATGCGTTTACAATATAACAGGTTTAAGCTTTTCGGCGCAAGAATTAGCTAATGAGATTAAAAAACATATTTCAGATTTTAGAATTGAGTATAAACCCGATTTTCGTCAAGAGATCGCGGACTCATGGCCCCAAACTATTGATGACTCCCAAGCTCGAAAAGATTGGTCTTGGGAACCAAGATATGATTTGTCATCAATGACAGAAGATATGATAGAAAAATTAAAAGAGAAATTGAATCCATGAGCAAATCAAGCTACAAAATCTCTCATAAGATTTATTAAATCACTTATTCATTTCTTTAAAACGCTTTTCCATTTTTTTTAGTATATCCTCGAAATGTTTATCACTCTGTTTTAAATATTCAAGAAAATCATCCTTGGTCGTAGAATTCTCTTTAAGATCTTTAAGCTGGATTGAATTCACTTTCTTCTCTATTTGATTTTCAATAAAATCTTTGATTTCTTTTGATAATTGAGGATCAGTCATCAAAATTGAAGTTGTATTTTTCTTCTTCTTCTTAAATATGTATTTACCTATTTAATTTCATCCGATTTATTGTATATTAGAATTCATTCTTTAATTTATTTGCATAAGCTTCTTAATAGTTAA
>CAZZIC010000015.1:11432-24566 GCA_964653985.1 uncultured archaeon
ATTGTATATTAGAATTCATTCTTTAATTTATTTGCATAAGCTTCTTAATAGTTAATTTCATAATGTAATACATCTAGTTTTATAATAATAGTAAGTTTGATTTAATAAGTAAGACAAACAAAGTAAATGGAGTGCTTAAAATGAAAATAGTATTTCACGAAAAGTTTTATAATGATTCATATGCGATGGATCCAGCCGCCGCTCCGGGGCGTTTAGATGGAATCATGAAACTTATAAACGAGAAAGACGAATATGAAGTAATTAAACCAGAACCTGCTACTAAAGAGGACATTTTAAGAGCACACACGAAACGTCATTATAATAAAATCAAAAATGACCGGTTGTTATTCGAAACGGCTTCCTTAGCTGCGGGAGGAGCAATAAGAGCCGCCCAAGAAGGATTTGATGGATATCCCACTTTTGCGGTGATTCGACCTCCAGGACATCATGCATCTGCAGACTCAGCTTGGGGTTTCTGCTATTTCAATAACATCTCCATTAGTCTCCTTAAACTTTTCTCAGAAGGAAAAATTGAATCAGCGTTTGTACTTGATTTTGATCTCCACACCGGAGATGGAAATCTTAATATCCTAAGCAATCGGGATGATGAATTTGAAGTACATATATTAAATCCCGCGGCAAGTGAACAGAGTGCCTATTTAAATGAAGTGGAGAATTATATGGATGATTTAGAACCAATTGATATAATGGTGGCAAGTGCGGGATTTGATGAATATGAAAAAGATTGGGGCCATAAGCTTACAACTGACGATTATAAGCAGATTGGCTCACTTATGAAAAAATATTCCAAAAAATTATGCGATGGAAAGCGTTATGCTCTCCTAGAGGGCGGTTATTACCATGAAGATCTGGGAATAAATGTCGATTCCTTTTGTCAAGGATTTAAATAGAGAGCTAAAAAATAATTCCTCTCTTTTTAATTTTTATTTTATTCATTTAATGTCTGTTTTATTGATTGAAATTGAGGATTCAAACATATTTCTAATCCTAATATGATATAAATGGTTTAAATTAAATTACCAAGTCAAAATTCTTATCTTTCTCTAGGAATTATCCAATAGTTTTAAAGTATAATTAAGAAAAATAAAATTAGGAAATTTTATAGAATTTTTCTTGAAATTCTTCCTTTCCCTTATATTTTTGCATGAATAGTAAGGGTCCTTTGTCCAGATTTTTAAAGAAATACCCCGGAACTTTTATACCTGCTTTTTTTAATTGTTCCCTTAATTCGTCCGTTGAAGGGGGACACCCTTTAATTGCGATTAATTCATTTATATCTGGATGATCGCGATTCTTGTTATATTGACACTGTCCTACCAAGATAGTTTTATTCATTCCGGAAGTTGGTTCCATTTTTTTGCCCGTTAAAACTTCCACATTATTAAATGGTTCTCCTTTGTAGCCTTGCTTTATTGCCATTAGCAGTACGCCGTTTAAATAAGAACAGTAAGTACACATTGTTTTATCGTATTTATGATATTTTATACCTTCTATACCCGCTTTAGCATAAGGTAGGGGTAAAGTACCATCCTTTTTGTAAATATAATCCCATTCATGTTCTTTAGCTAGATCTTCTATGTTCTCTCCTACTACATCAATTTGTGAGACATCTAAGGATCGATTGGCTTCTTCAGCCGCGATCTTTATATGTGGAATTTCTTTAGGTTCAAATCCAAGAAGTTTTACGCCCACCATGTCAGCTGCTAAGACATCTTTAGATGCTACTAAAATATTACTTCTATGAGCTTTTCCGTCAATTGCGGGACCTCTTTCTAACGTATAAATTCCATCAATGAGGGTTAATTTAACTGGTAACTTGTTTGGAAGTTGGGCAACATTATAATCCAGATTCTGTTCGGGATCAGCACTATGAAATTTTTTCCGAGAGGGGATATTAATAAGACCTTTTAGATTTTTAATGCCTAAACTTGCCTTACATTGAGCATGAGTTTTTAAAACAGGGAGATCTATAAGATAATCAGAATCCAAAGCATCTACACTCATTTTTGCCGAAACTCCATAACCTAAATCAACCTTTCTGAATTCACGTTCAAAGAGGTTATAAACTTTAATTCCATATTCCTTTGCGAGTTTATTATACCCTAACTTTTCGAAGGCGTCCTTCGCTGTTTCTTTGTCTCTCGGATCTTCAGTTATGACTCCCTCTCCAATAGTGATATCTTCGACATCTCTTTCTTTCAGCAGTAAAACTATATCCTCCATTACCCGAGAAGTTGTTACTACGCCCCATTTAGGAAATTCACACTCCTTATTCCAGTAAACGATGTTTGGTTTGATAAATACGTTACTATCCTTTTTTACGTCATCTAATCCATCTATTAATTCAACCGCTTTTCGAACTGAACTTTTTGGTTCTTTATACTCCACAACAGAGACTTTTAAATTACTCATATGAATCTTCTTATTTATTAGTCTGAATTTCACTTAATAATATTAATGAGTTAAAATACTATTAAAAAGTATATCATTAAGCAAAATAGGTATGGTTTTTATCTTGAAATTATAGGAAAATTACTCTTCCTTATCTAACTTCCATTCTTCTCGTAAAATACTCATCATTATTCTGTCGTGATAAGCACCATTTTCAAAGTGTGATTTTCTTTTTCTTCCCTCTTCAATAAATCCTACTTTTTTATATGCTTTTATAGCCCTTTTATTAAATTCAAAAACATCTAATTCAATTCTATGTAAATTTAAGGTGTTAAAACCATAATCAACCAGTAGTTTTGATGCTTCTGTGCCAAATCCTCTGGAATGAAATTCGGATTCTCCTATTACAATACCGAATTGACCCAAACGATTTTTCCAATCGATTTCTAATCCACAATTTCCGATCAGAATGTCGGATCCATCTTCTTTCTGATAGAGTATGGAAAAAATAACGGAATTCTGATTTTTAATCTTATTTTCAAACCATTCCTCTTCTTCTACATGCGTTAGAGGTCGATATACGATTAAATATTGCGTGATTACGGGATCGTTGAACCATTTTAAAAAGGTTTCAATATATTCCCTTTTAATAGGAGTTAGTTTGACCTTATTTCCTTTAATCATATAAGATAGATCATTCTTAAATCATTTAAGAATTTTAATATACAAAATAAAAATAGAGTAAATAAAGAGAAGAGAATTTAATTTAGAATTTAATGTTTTTCTTTCTTGCGTAATATTTTACGACTTCGAAAGAAACAATGCAAATCATTGAAATAGCGAGACATACTAACCAATCAAGACCGGTTAAATACATGAACATAAAATTGATACCCCATTCAGCCAAAGTTGTTTGAACCCCTGGGATATATACCAACATTATAAATATTGAGAATAAAAACCCAGATATTATAAGCATCCACTTATTCCAATCTTCTTTAAAGCTCCTAAGTAATGATTTGTTCGGTCTTCTAATTTGAAATGTGAGAAAGGTTTCACAGAAAAACAAAGTCAACATTAGCATGGTTAGAGTTTTGCCATATATCATGACTTGGCTTGCAGTATAATCTAATTCAGTGTTAAACCATAAATCTATGGTTTCATTTGTATAAAGATATCCTTGATTAAATACCCCGAAGTCATAATTTTCAGGAAAAAGTGGGTAAACCCCTGTAATTACAATGAAATATGTGATAATCATACTTAGTGCTAATAAAACTCCGAATATCGCTAATAATACAATCGTATTTTTTGAGAGAATTTCTTCTGAATTACGCGGCTTTTCTTTCATCACATCGTCCGATATTGTATCAAATGTTAAAATTAATCCCGGAAATGTATGGAGGGTAATCGATAAAAATATCCATTGAAAGTAAAACAAGTCATCTAAAAAGTATGGAAATCCTAACAATACAGCTAAGAAAAACTGAATAAGTCCTTCAAACAAATTAATACATATATAGAAGAATACTACTGCCCTGATTTTTTGGAATATACCTCTTCCTTGATGGATTCCTTTAACGATTGAATTAAAGGAATCGTCCGATATGACCATGTCAGCCGCCTCTTTTGCTACGTCTGTCCCTTGTATTCCCATTGCTAAACCTGCATCAGCCATATTCAACGCTAATGTGTCATTAACACCATCACCAGTCATTGCAACGACTCTTTTTTGATCTTGATATCTTTCTATAATATCTTCTTTATGTTCTGGCGAAACTCTCGCAAAAACTTTAATTCTGTTAAAATCAAACCAGGATTCTATTTTTTCTATATCCTTTCCTTCTACAACTTGATCATTATCATCTTTTATTATAGAAATCTGCTTTCCTATAGCCCTTGCAGTATTTGAGGAATCTCCCGTTATCATTACGACATCTACCCCGGCATTTTTACATTCTTTAACAGAGTCCTTAACTCCTTCCCTAGGAGGATCTAAGATTGCGACAAAACCTAAGTATACAAGATCCGATTCAAATTTTTCTCGATTTTCCTCCGGATCTTCAAACATCATATAAAATTCTTTATAACATAAACTTAAAATTCTATATCCTTGACTGGCATAATGATTTGCATTTTCAAGAATTTCCTCCTTAAGATCATCTTTAAACTCTACTTTTGTATCGTTTAATGCGATTCGAGAACAAAGTGGAAGAAGGACTTCTGTAGCACCTTTTGTAAAGGATTGAAATTTCTCTTCATGCTTAAAAACTTTAGTCATTCGCTTTATTGAGGAGTCGAAAGGAAATTCTGCGACTTGTTCATAATCTTGTAATGAATAATCTCCCAATGCCTTTTGAAATAGTACACTTAAGGCCCCCTCAGTAGGAGAACCCACTACGTTCCAAGTGATTATTTTCTCGGAATCCTTCTTTGAGGAGTCACTTTCATTTCTTACTAAAGCAGAATTATTGTTTAAGAACCCAGAAATGAGTAATAATTCTAAATAAGGATATTTTTCTGGATGTCGTATATATTCTACATCCTTTCCTTCATCCTTGAGAATAATATCTCCTTCGGGGGTATATCCTGTTCCGGTAACTTTAAAATGTGTTCCATTAGACCAAATATGTTGAACGCTCATCTGATTCTTTGTCATAGTGCCCGTCTTATCAGAACAAACTACGCTTACACGCCCCAAACTGTCAACTGATGCTAAGTTTCGAATTATGACCCCTTGATTAGCCATAGCTAAAACTCCCGTTAAAAGAACAATTGTTGTTAATAGAGGGATATTCAATGGCAATATATCTAACGCAGAGTTAAGACTTTTAATTATCTCCGCATCTCCAGCAATTAATTTAAGTAAAAAAGTGACAAACCAAAATATAATTACTGCTAAGCCTAACCATTTTCCAAAATTATTCATTTTCTTTCTAATGGGAATTTCACTAGTACCTGCAGCTTCCAATCCTTGAGAAATTTTGCCTATTTCTGTATCTTTGCCTGTTTTTACAACTATTGCTTTTCCAGTTCCTGTGGCGACATAAGTCCCATAGAAGACCATATTGACTCTGTCTTGTATTGGTTTTTCCCCTTCTAATGATTTACCTTTATTGTCCTTCTTTACGGGTTCACTTTCACCTGTTAAAGGGGCTTCATTAATCTCTAAATTTGATGATTGTATTATCCGGGAATCTGCGGGAATTTTATCTCCTTGAGTAATATCTAATAAATCACCAACAACTACTTTTCCTGTGGCAATTTCTTTTTTAATTCCCTCACGAATAATAGTCGTTGTTGGGGCAGTCATTTCTCTTAATGCCTCGAGTTTTTTAGTTGCCCGATATTGTTGGACTATTGCAACTACACAATTTAGCCCCACAATTCCTAGTGTTAAAGCGATAAATAAGAAATTGTCATCAGCCCCTAAGATTCCAGCGATGAATAAAATTAGAGCCCCTATGAGATAGATTACTATTAGCCAGTTAAATAGAGGTGCTAGATAAATCTTAATGAATCCTTTGGATACCCTTGGTAATTCATTAGGTCCAAATTCTTCTAAGCGTTTTTTTGCTTTTTCTTCTGTTAAACCCCCTTTAGGAGAGGTTTGTAGTTTTTCATAAAGTTGTTCTAGTTCCATCGTATAATACTTTTCGTCCATAGACATCTTCCGAATAGATTTTTACGTGATTATTTGAAAATTGACAATTTAAAAATATTGTATAAGATTACTATAAAAATACCTATTTTTTAATTTATTCGATTTTCAAGATTTTCTTTTATTTTTTTATATAATTTGAATGAGTATTTTCTACATAATGATATCCAAAAGATTAAATGCATTTTTATCCTCTATTGACGTTAAATGAAATTTGACATTTCATCTATAAGGTAGATGATAGTAAGATTAAATCGAAGCAGCCAAGAAAATAACCTTTGTGAAATTTTTATAAAATTAAATGATATAGATCAAAAATTATTTTAAAGAAAATGTCATCTATTCTATTGTTGAAATTCGATGGTTGAATACTTGAAAGATGATAGTTCAAAAACTCAAAAGATCCTTTTTACTGGGTTAGATACTGCGGGAAAAACTTCTATAATATTAGCTCTAAAACAAGAATTCTCTAAAATTGCTCATATCGCTCCTACTAAAGGCGTTCAGAGAAGAATTTTTGATTTTTTGGATTTAGAAATAAGTGAATGGGATCTAGGTGGTCAAGCTTCTTATCGAATCTCTTATCTTAAAAAACCCAGCAAATATTTCGATAATACCGTTTTGGCACTATATGTTATCGATATCCAGAACCAAGAGAGAATAGAAGAGGCAATTAGTTATTTAAAAGATGTTATAACCGAATTTAAGAAGTTAAAAATAACACCCCCTATTAATATCTTATTTCATAAATATGATCCTACCTATGTGGAGAAGCTCGGATTACTTATATCCCGTCAAGTTGATAGATTAAAACAAAAAATTATTCAAGAGACCAAATATAAAGAATTATACTTCTATAAAACTTCAATTTATAATGTCTCTTCTATAATAGATGCTATTTCAAAAGTTCTCTTAGAGCTTTATCCAAAATCTCATCTTATTAGTAAGACTATCGAGCAATTTTCTGAGAAGAATGATTATGATACATTACTTCTAATTGATAATAATTCTCTTATAATAGGCTCATATTACGAAAATGAATCAATCAAACAACTAATCAAGAGTTCTATGCCCTATTTTTTCACATTATTCAAAAAACTGGAGGATGAATCCATTGTCGGTTATAATGAAAAGGATTTTATCATTGTACAAAAACGAGAGTCTTTTATGTATTATAAACAAATAATTATCAGGGAAAACACATTTCCTTATTATCTATTAATTGCAAAGCATGGGAAATATTTTTATGAAGGAGATTTTTCCCCTCTTATTAATTTACTGAGGAAAATTATTTTCGAAGAGACAGAGTTAATAAGAAACAAATAAATTCTTCTTCCTCGGTACAATCAATTTATATATTCATTAAAATATTTAAATTGATACGTACTTTTGTTTTCTCTGAATAAACCAATAAAATGGCTAAATCAAAAGTAGATATCATTTTTTCTTGTGTAAAATTTATAAATCTCTAATCCGAAAATCCCTGGAAGAGCAAATAGAATACAGAGTAGCCAATCAGTAAAAGATAAGAACATAAAATTTATATTTAAATTCATTTGAAATACCTCATTTACATAGAAATTTACGATATAAGAAAAGGAAATGTAGAGTACATGCAGTAATAAGGTAAATCCACAAACAAAAAATAGAGTCCAGGAAAATTCTTCCTTTAAACTTTTCATCAAAGATTTATTTGGGCGCCTAAATGACCAGATAAACATAGTTTCTTCAATAAATAAGGTCGTAATGAACATGGTTCTGGCCTTTTGGGCTACTAATTTTTCATATTCAAGATTTGGGATATAACTAATAATTGGATTTAGATTCCAATCATTAAGTGGGATAATTTGTCCCAAAGTTAATTGAAGTATAATAACTAAACCAATGCCGAGAAAAAAAGCTTGAATCAACAACATAAACCACATATTTTTATTTAGTATCTCTTCTTCATTTCTTGGAGGTTCTTGCATAATATCCTTTGGAGGAAAATCGATAACAAGTGCCAGTGAAGGAAAGGAGTGTGCTATTGCGAAAATATAAATATGTTGCCAGTTTGATGAGAAAAGCTCAAATCCAGGAACAAATTCATAAGCAAAAAATATAATTCCTTCCATTATGTTTAAACATATGAAGAAAAATATAATGGTTCTAATTTTAGCAAAGAGACCCCTTCCAATCTTAACTCCTTGCTCTATTGAGGTGAAATTATCATTAGAAATAACCATGTCAGCAGTTTCCTTCGCAAGATCTGTACCGGTAATACCCATTGCTATTCCACAATCAGCTGCTCTAAGGGCAGGTGTATCATTTATGCCATCACCCGTCATGGCAACAACTTTATTTTTATTTTGGTAATGATTAACGATAATTTCTTTATCCGAAGGTTCAACGCGAGCAAAAACTGAAACTTGGTCTAAATCTTTTTCATTCACATCTCTAATATTTTTTCCTTCTAAAATTAAATCACCCTCTTGGTATATACTCATTTCTGAGGCGATTGTTTTTGCAGTTAGAGCGTGGTCCCCAGTAATCATAATCACTCTTATACCAGCCAATTTACTTTCTTTAACAGCATTTTTCACACCATTTCGAGGAGGATCCATAATGGAGACAAACCCGAGAAAGGTAATTTCTTTTTCAATTTCATCTCTCTCTGGCTCTTCTACTTTATCTAAATTTTTATATGCTATTGCTAATGTGCGAAATCCTTGCTTAGCCCTCTCATTCACTAATTTAATGATAGTATTCTTCATTTCCTCTGAAAACTTATTTGAACTTCCATCTCTATCAATAGTGGAAGATCTTTCCAAAATTACCTCTGGAGCACCTTTTATAAAAGCAATGAAAGCAGGTTGTGAATTTTTAAATAAATTATCATTATTATGGTATTTGCATATGGTGGTCATCCGCTTTAATTTGGAGTTAAAGGAAAACTCCATCACAATTTCATATTTTCGCTTAATATCATAGATTATATAACCCGCTTTTTCGGCTAGAACTAATAAAGCGGCTTCTGTGGGAGAACCAATTTCTCTACGTACAGCTTTTGCTTTTACTCCTTGCTTATGTATTTTTACATCCTCAAAAATTAACTTAGCATTGTTATTGACGACCATCGAATCAATGAATTTTTCGAAAGTTCTATTTTCATTTAGTTTGATTAAATCGCCATTATAAAGTATATTTCCCTCAGGATCATAGCCAGAACCCGACACTGTATATTCTTTCTCGTTAATTAAGAACTTTTCTACAGTCATTTCGTTTTTCGTAATTGTACCAGTTTTGTCGGAACAAATAACGGAAACTCTTCCTAATGATTCAATTGCTGATAAATTTTTTATAATAACTCCTTTTCGGGCCATGTTAAGCACACCCGTGATGAGAACCAAAGTAACTAAGAGAGGTAAATTAATAGGAAGGATATTTAAGGCTCTTAAAATCGAATCTGTCAAAGCTTCACTAATCAACGGTTGAGTTAATTGCCCGCTCATATTTAGAAAACTAAGTTTATAGATAATCAAAATGACGAGATTAATAATTACGATAATCCCCAAGATATATCCTAATCTATTCAATTTTTTAGTTAATGGAATTTCTTCTAAACTCCCCATTCTATTTAATTGATCAGAAATTTTTCCTATTTGAGTATCAATTCCCGTTGCGGTTATTATAATCTTAGCCCTTCCTGTATTAACATATGTTCCCATGAATACCATGTTAACTTGGTTTTGTATATGCAAATCAGTTTCATTAATTATTCTCTCATTTTTTTCTACAGCTTCACTCTCTCCTGTTAATGGGGCTTCATTTATACTTAAATTCATTGAATCAATAATTCTTCCATCTGCAGGAATCTTTGAGCCTTGTTCAATAATTATAATATCTCCGGGAAAAATACGCTCCGTTGGAATTTCCTTTTGCTCTCCATTCCTAACAACTACTGCTTGTAAAGCCGCGATCTTTTTTAAAGATTCTAAAGCCTTTTGAGCTCTAAACTGTTGAACTATAGCAGTAACAGAATTTATAAAGACTACAGTGAAAGTTATGATAGTGGATTCAGGAGAACCTAGAATTACTATCACGACTCCGCTCACCAATAAAATTAAAATAAGAAAATTGAATAAAGGCGCTAAATATATTCTCCAAAGACTTTTCTTGACTTCTGGGAGCTTATTAAGCCCATATTTGCTCTCTTTTTCCCCTAACTGGGCGGAACTTAATCCATTTTCGATATCAGAATTAAAACCATTAACAATTTCTTCAATTGATTTAGCGTAAAAAGGGTCATTATTCATGTTCAATTATTCCTTTTCTAAATAAAAATCATTAAAAACTAATGAATAATAATCAAATAAGAGTTATGATATAAAAAATTAGAGATTCTCTCTTATTCCTTCGGGATTGCCAAAAATCTCTATTAGATAATGATACTTTTTTCTAATCGTCGTGCTTGAAAATTTGGTAATTTTTTCAATCAAATTCTGTGTGAAAATTTGTCTTAAATCTTTATTGAGAAGTTGGGCTATATAATAAATTAAACCTGCAGTAAATGCTTTATAGTTTTGATTATGTAATGCTGTATAAGGCATTTTTTTCAAAATTTTATCTAAAAGTAAGAGCATATGAATTTTAAGTTTATTAAGTGCTTCTTTTTCATTTACATATTCCTTAAAATTCTCAAAAGGAATATCATTTAAATTTTTCTGGAAAAGAATTTTAATTTTTTTCTTAATTTTAATTTCTAATTCTTCCTTTCCTATGGTTTGTGTATCCCATTTATCTTCTGCTTTTAAAACCTTTAACATCGCATTATTTAACATTTTTTTATTGATTTTATGCCCTAATTCATTACATACTTCTATAAATTCTTCCAATCGAATATTAGTGGTGTCTTTAATCTCCATCCAAACAATCGCCAAGAAAATTATGACCATATTTTGATAAGATTTTTTATGTTTCCGGTTATATCTTAGATATCTTTCTTTAATCTCTTGAAATTTGACATCATCGATATTTAATCCTATGCCATATCCTTTGAGTAGATCTATAGTTTTCTTCTGTTCATAAAAACTTGTTTTATAGTCTTTAAACCATTTTTCAAGCGTTTTTATTTTGTTATACTTTTGCTTAATCTTGGGATCTTGAGTTGCTCTCGCATCGCTCATTCTAATATTTCTTTCATAAGCTCTTTGCTTTTCAGAATAGATGTATTTATACTTATCCTTATTTGAAGGCATATTTTCTTCCAGAATTAATCCACAATCTTGACAGACCAGATATCCTCTTTCTTGTCTCACATTTTTGTGGGGACATTTGGAAGTTTTAGAATCAGTTTGTTCTTCATTCAAGTTAATCCACCTCAAGTAAGGAGTTATACTTTCATTAAATTATATGGGTAAAATATCTTATATGTAAAAGATCTAAGGGAATAATCTTTTTTATCTTACACTCCACATATAACATTCATCTGATTTGTTTTATATTTATCTATTTATTATTGAATTTAGGTTTCATATATTGATTGATAATTCTCCTTTTTTTAGATACCCCCAAAAGTGGGTGAGTAAGAAAGATTAAAAATGAAAAGGGATTTAATCTTTTATATTTAAACGATTTATATAAAAATAATAAATTATAATTAGTCAATACTATAAAAGTGATATATATATATGGATTATAAGAGTTCTCAATTTCTACGATTTGCTTCTGCGGTTATATTCATTATTTCAATACTTGAAATCATTAGTATTTTCACATTTTTATTCACAAGCTTCAATTTAAGATTACAAAATATAATATTTATTGAATTATTACTCTCAAATTCTTTTCCTTTAAAGACTAAGTTGGTGTTCTTGTTTTTTTCAGTTTTTATTATTCTGGCTTTGATATTAAGTATCATCTTCTATCGATTTAGTTTCGAGAACATGGATGAATTAAAGTATTCTAAATATTTACTTATGATTGGTGTTTTTATTTTCGTTTTTTCTTATATTAAATTAGAATACATTGTATTGATGGGAGACAGCTCTATATCAATTCTTACCTATATAGTCCGTTTTGAGGTTGCGTTATTAACTCCCAGTATTTCTCCTTTCTATATCGCAGTTATATGGAATTTTTTTGTAATCGTAATATGCACTTATCTTACTCTCGCAATGATTTTATCTGGATGGGCATTAGTAGATATTATTGAGAAAACCAAGAAGAAGAGAAATTGAGAATATTCCTGAAGAATTGGAAATAAAAGTATCACGGATATTAGATTATATCGACAAAGATTAAAGTTTGATTATATTCTTTTAATGAATAATTTGAATAAGAAATTAAGTGCTAAATTAACCGTTTTGATATCTAGTATTATTATGATTTTTTAGAGTTCCTCTCTTGGTTAACTCAAACCCACTGATAATCTTTTATCATATGAATCCTAATATTCAGTATATTGGAGGTTAGAGAAAAAATCATTTTAATCTTGAATGCTATATTAAATATTTTTAATAGAAAAAACTCAACAATGAAAAATCATGGAATTTTATGAAGTAGTAAATAATCGAAGGAGCTATCGAAGTTTTAAACCTAAAGAACCGGAAAAAGACAAAATCGAGAAGATTTTAAACGCAGCACGCCTGGCCCCTACATGGGCTAATATGCAAGGTGTTGAATATATTGTAACAAGAGAGCCTGAAAGAGTTAAACAATTATGGAAAGCGATAGGTCAACGGAATAAATTTTCAAATGCTCCGATGTTTATCACAGGAATAATTAGTGAAAAAGATTCTGGAACAAATAGTAATGGATTAAAATATTTCTCAGTTGACTTTGGCATTTGTTTTGAACATATAATGCTAGCTGCGACTGCAGAAGGATTGGGCTCTTGTTGGATAGGTTGGTTCGATGAAGATAATGTAAAAAGTATCTTAGAGATTCCGAAAAAGTATCGTGTAATTGGATTGACCCCTATAGGATATCCAGAAAAAGAAAAGGGACCAGTTAAAGATAGAAAACCATTAGATGAAATTGTTCATCAAGAGAAATTTTGAATTTTTTTATTCTTTTTTTTT
>CAZZIC010000015.1:24666-41233 GCA_964653985.1 uncultured archaeon
TTTAATTAATTTTTTCTAGCTAATAATTTAAAGAAAACACCATATGAGATGTTTAATTCATGAAATTAATACATAT
Source organism: uncultured archaeon (assembly GCA_964653985.1). Taxonomy (GTDB): domain Archaea; phylum Asgardarchaeota; class Lokiarchaeia; order Sigyniarchaeales; family SOKP01; genus CAZZIC01. The sequence continues at coordinate 24,743 of CAZZIC010000015.1, forward strand.
TAATGTAAAAGATAAAACTATTAATAGCGAAGAGATTCAGAGAGATTCAGATTACTTTTTATTGGGTGCGAGAGGGATCACCTCGCAAATAGTTTTTGATGAGGTAAATCCCACATCAGATCCATTGGGAAAAGAAAATAAATTGATTATCGCAAGCGGACTATTAACTGGAACTCCTTTCCCTAACTCAGCACGTACTTCGATTGGTGCTAAAAGTCCTCTTACAGGAGGAATAAAAGAGGCTAATGTAGGAGGGAGATCATCTTACTTACTTGCACGTCATGGAATTAGAGCTTTAGTTTTAGAAGATATCTCCGATGAAATGCAAATTATTATTGTAGACGGGGATGATATTAAACTTGAGACTGCAGAGGAATATAGAGGGTTAGGAAATTATGAGCTTCAAGAAAAATTACTGAAAAGATATGGAGAAAAGGCAGGCATATATTCTATAGGTCCCGCTGGGGAGCATATGATGAAAGCAGCCAGTATAGCATCCACTGATATGGAAGGATATCCTAGTAGGCATGCAGCTAGAGGGGGATTAGGGGCAGTAATGGGCTCTAAAGGCATAAAAGCTGTTGTTGTAACTCCTCCCAAGGGTTCTAAAGTTAATATTCAAGATATCGACAAATTTAAAGAATTTTCTGTCCCATTTACAAAAGAATTGGCAAAAACGAAGGAAACGTTCTCGATTTATGGAACTCCTCTCTTAGTAATACCTATGAATGAATATGGGGCTCTACCGACGAAAGATTTTAAAAAAGGTTCATTTGAACAAGCAGAGAAGATCTCGGGAGAAAAAGTCCATGAAATCGTAGAATCTAGAGGAGGTAAAAAGCGCTTACCGTGTAGTCCAATGTGTGCTATAAGATGCTCGAATATGTACTTAGATGAAAATGGTGAACATTTAACTTCAAGTTTTGAATATGAAACAATCGCATTAAATGGTTCCAATTTAACAATAGAAGAATTAGACGATTTAGCAAAGCTTGATCATCTCTGTGATGATACGGGGATAGATACTATAGAATTTGGAGGCACGATGGGCGTTGCTATGGAGAGTGGTGAGATACAATGGGGAAATGCAGAACAAGTCTTTGAGATCATTGAAGAAATCAGAAAAGGAACCGAAAAGGGAAATCTTTATGGAAACGGTGTTCGACACTTGGCGCAAAATTTAGGTACTGATAGAGTCCCTGAAATAAAAGGACAAGGAATTCCAGGATATGACCCACGAGTCTTCAAAGGAATGAGTATAACATTCGCAACCTCACCGATGGGCGCAGATCATACTGCTGGTGCTGCTGTTGCTGGTAGAAAAGCCAGACAAGACAAGGAATATGGCGGGCTTAAGGAAAATGACCATAAATTGGAACTTTCATATGAATTACAGGTCTATACCACCGTATTAGATTCCCTGGGATGTTGTTATTTTATCGGTCCAAGCTATGAAAATATGGAGTTAATCGCAAATGTTCTAAATGCGATGCATGGACTTGATTTAACGAGAGAGGATGTCATAAATATCGGAAAACACATTCTCAGAACCGAACTTCAATTTAATAACAAAGCGGGAATCACCGAAGAGACAAATGATGTACCCGAATTCTTTAAAAAAGAACCATCAGAACCTACTGGATTGAAATTTACATTCGATGAAAAGAATTTAAGGGAATTCTGGGACAGACTGGAGCAATAAGCATTTTTCTTTATTTTTCTTCTACTATCTATTATTAGATGATTGAGAGTCTTTTTAACATAATACTAAAAGATCTTATTGACTTTTCATTTTTTTAACTCTTTTTTCAAAAATCAAATATATACTAATAACCCACTTTTTTTCAGATATAGTTCAGCCAATAAAATAGCGCTTGTACCAAAAAATGTTAAAGCATATGGTAATAATCCAAATATAATATTATAGCGATTAATGTAGTTCTGAATCTTATTAAATAAAGATAAAATGATAAACAAAATATCTAAGATAATAAAGATTACTTTTTCTTTCTTATAGATGGATATAGAATAGTGCCAAGCAACAATGAGGAGGACATCGGGTACAATGAGTAAGAGAATAAAGACAAATTCATTACTACTTAAAAATAGAAAAAATACTATAGATAAAAAGGAGGAAAAGCCAATGAATGAAAAGATTATTATATTTTCATTGTTTTTAACTTTATCAATCTCCATTTTTAACATAATAACTATACCTGTCCAAGGTATAATTAATAGAAGTAAAAAAATTAAGGAAAGAACCGTATTCACTATGAAAAAGTCATAAGTTAAATTAAGGCCGAAAGCGAATAACAATAAAAAACTTCCAATGAATCTGACCGTACCTAATTTTTTTCCTCTTATCAAGATTTAGTCGTCTCTTATTTATATTGATAATTTTAATTTTCCTTTCTTTTTCATTTTTGTCATCGAAAATATTAAATTATCGCTCTCTTCATATTTTTAGCCTTAATTTGAATTTTTTCTTAGGAGCATGAAGCTTAACGAGCAAATTCAACTGCCCCTTGATGAGAGACTTTTTTCTTCATAAAATTATTTCAAATCTTTAGTTAAAAACGAATTGTTCTACCTTATTTAAATAAAATTGATTCATGAATAAAGATATTTATGTAAGGTCAGAAAATTATAATGCAAGGAAATTCCTTTATAAAATTGAAAACTTTATCAAGGACAGAATTTTCTTTTTAACGCCATTATGAGGTGTTTCAATTGGAAAATGATGAAATATTTCAAGAATTATGTGAGATTGTAGGAGAGCAATTTGTATCAAATGCTAAGGAAGATCTTTTTATATACTCAAGAGATCCCGGCGCTTCGAAACCAAGACCTGTTGATTATGTGGTTTTACCAAATTCAACGGAAGAAGTCCAAGCTATAGTTAAATTAGCTAACAAAAAAATGATTCCCCTATCTCCGATGGGCGGAGGGTTAACTTTAAGTGGATTAACTATCCCTATCAATGGAGGAATCGTAATAGATATGAAGCGTATGGAAAAGATTATTGAAATTAATGAATTAAGCAGGTATGCATTAATAGAAGCAGGTGTAACTACAGGAAAACTCCTATCATATTTAAATAAACATCATGATGATTTAGAGCCCCCTATTCCTGATGCTCCTCCTTCAGCAACGGTAGCAGGTAATCTTTTAATTCATGGCTCGGGTTATCTGTCTCAAAGATATGGAGACCATGGGGCAATGATCAATGGAATTGAAGTTGTACTCCCCAATGGAGAAGTTTGTAAATTAGGATCATGTGCATTATCTGACTACTGGTTCGGGAGGGGACCAATCCCAGATTTTATTGGAATGTTCATTAGCTCTTTTGGAACAATGGGTATTATTACTAAACTTTCAGTTCAATTGTTTCCCAAACCAGAAAAGCGAGACGTCGTCTTTGGGCTAATGAAAAATAAGGAAAATATCCCTAAACTATTGTATGAAATTACGAAACAAGGATTTGTTGAAGACCTTCTCTTAGGGATGCAAGATAAACCGTCTTGGATGAAGGGCTATGTATTCATAATGTCTTATGTAGATGGAGAAACAGACGAGGAATTGAAACGAAAAACTAAAGTACTAAAAAAAGTATATCGAAATTGTAAAGCCAGATATATGAAAGCTCCTCCAAAACTGCATGATCTTTACATGGAAAAACCGATTTTTGCTGCTGGAGCTGCAGACTTCAGGAAGGGTGGAGGATTTGAATATGTAGGTGCATTTATGCCCCTTGAAAATGTTCCCGAAGCTTATAAGAGAGGTTCTGAAATATCTAAAAAATATGGCATTCCTCCCACTATAGGTTCAAGATTAATTAGCGGCACTCATACCATTGTGGTATTCTTCTCTTATTCATTTAATAGAGCAGATCCTAATGACATAGAAAACGCAAGGAATGCTTTGCATGAAACAGATAAAATGGTCCTAGAATTAGGAGGAATTCCGTGGAAAGCTGAATTAGCAGGTCAGCAATTGATCATGGAAAAAATGGATCCCAATTACAAGATGCTCTTTAAACATATTAAGGAGAGTCTAGATCCAAATCATATAATGAATCCAGGAAATTGGGAGGTGAAATAAGTGGAATTGGATGATTATAAGGATATAGTACATCGTTGTTTTAGATGCGGATATTGTAAGTTTACCTATGATTTTAATGACTTGAACTGTCCAAGTTATAAAAAACATCGTTTTGAAACATATTCAACTGGTGGAAGGATGTGGTTGATATATGCTATAATGAACAATGAGCTTCAATGGACTGATAATCTTGTTAAGATCTTATATGCTTGTTCTACGTGTGGTAACTGTATTGAAAATTGTCGTTTTGAAAAATTTAATGACTCCCTAGTGGATATTATTGAAACTGCTCGGGCAGAAGCTGTGAAGGCAGGATTCTGCCCAGAAAACCAAAAGAGCTTACTGACAAAAACAGTTGATGAGAAATTTTATAATCCATATGGAGAACCAAATTCAGATAACGAAGACTTAAAGAAAAAGTATGAATTGGAAGATGAAGCCGAATGGGTTTATTTCATAGGATGTACTTCGAATTATAGGCAGAAGAAATTAAGAGATTCCACTTTAGAGGTACTTAAAAAGATGGATATCGACTTTACATTAATCGATGAACACTGTTGTACAAGTCCATTGATACGAACGGGACAGATAGAACCTGTTCAAGATTTTATGAATTATAATACGACTAAAATTAAAGAAACAGGAGCAAAAAAAGTAATAACCTCTTGTGCGGGATGTTATCGTACTCTTAAAATCGATTTTGAAAAACATGGAATAACTTCGGATTTAGAAATTTATCACATTTCTGAATTACTTCTGAACCTAATCGAACAGAATACTCTGGAATTTAAGGAACAATTTGCTTCTAAGGTAACATATCATGATCCTTGCCATGTCGGACGCCATATGGGGCTTTACGAGATCCCTCGAAAAATCATTAAAAAGATACCGGGGATCGAGTTATTAGAAATGGAAAGAAATCGAGAAAATTCCTTCTGCTGTGGAGCAGGCGGAGGAGTAAAGATTGGATTTCCTGATTGGTCTGTAGAGATTTCAAACGAAAGACTTGAAGAGGCTAAAGAAATAGAGGTCGATATTGTCTTGTCTATATGTCCATTCTGCAAAACAAATCTGAGCGATGCGAACAAAAAATTTAATATGAATTTTAAAATCTTAGACTTAATTGAAATTATTAATCGATTAATCTAATCTTCTTTTCTTCTTATTAATGCTTAAAGTTTTTAAAGGAGATTGGTTAAACCTTTATTATAAATCAAAACTAAACTTTACCTTCAGTAAATTATGAAAATTACGTATCAAAAACAAATAAAAACGGTTTTTTTGATTCTATCAGTCTTGATCATTCCTTTCCTCCTTACAGTTTATTCTTTAAACACGTCTCAAAAAACTGAAAGCAATAAATTAGAGGAGAAAGGGCTTAGAAATTTCAGTTTTAGTCCGACAACTGGATATACGGAAAGAAAATCTAAATTTTTAACTGATAGTAGCAACAATGAAGGATTTTATGCACAAACCTCAAGAATATATCTTGATCAACAAGTAAATCACGAAGTTTTTCAAAGCGTCTTTGATAAAATTGAAAGTCGAAGAGATACATCTGATTTTCAAATGAATGCTCTTTTACGAATGATGTATATCGATAAAGAGAATAATGCCATTGAACCACAACTTAAGGAAAATATTACAGAAGCGATTTTAGGCTTTAAATATTGGTTCACTGAGCCAGGAGAGGATAATATGATTATGCACACGGAAAATCACATGATTTTATTCCACACAGCAGAGTTGCTTGCGGGACAATTATTTCCTAATGAAAATTTTACAAACTCAGGGATGACCGGAACAGAACATATAGATCATGCACTTCCTTTGGTTAATAGATGGCTCGAATGGAAGTTTCGCTTTGGATTTTCAGAATGGCACTCCAACACTTATATGGACGAAGATTTAATGGCTTTATTAAATTTGGTAGATTTTGCGCAAGATAATGAAATTGCAACAAAAGCGGCAATGCTAACAGACATAATCGCATTTGATTTTTCCAACAATTTCTTTAAAGGCAGATATGCTACAACACATGGGAGAGCATACGATAGTAAAAAAATAGGAACGAGCTCAAATGATCCTCCATCACGAGATTCTATAGCTGAAGCTGCATGGATAATATTGGGCTTGGGACATCATGAAGAAAGTGCTGGGAATAGCGCATCAGGTGTATTTTTGGCGACTAGCAATAAATATAACCCACCAACTATTCTAGAAGCAATTGCAAACGATTCATTAGATTTTCATGAACACAGAGATAGGAATAGTATTAAATTGGAAGATGGTCCGAAATATGGGTTTGGTTATGAAAAAGAAGCTGACCTAATGTTTTGGTGGCCAATGTCTGCGGTATTTGCCGCGTCAACTATTGAAGCATCCTTGAATCTAACTGAAACTTATGATATAAATCGGAATCTCGTTTTTGAAGATGAAATGCTTATTGATCTTCTTGAAATAAGCGGAGATATATATGGACTTTCAATAAGTGAAGTTTGTGAGTTATTCAAAGAAGCTACGCAAGGTGTTGTCCTTGAAGAAGCAAATACATATACCTATCGTACTCCTTACTATCAATTATCTGGAGCTCAAGATCATCAAAAAGCACTTGGTGGGTATCAAGAGCACATTTGGCAAGCAAGTTTAGATGAGAATGCTACAGTTTTTACAAATTCACACGGAGGATTTAGAGGTGAGGATTTTACGGGAGGTTTTAATCCTAAAGCAACCTTACATAAGAATGTAGGAGTAATCCAATATGATAGATTATCACAATCTCTAATCTTGGAATTAGTTTATATGTTTTTAGGATTTAAGCCGATAACTCAAGCGTATTTTCCTCAATGGGCTTTTGATGATGTTTTTCAGCAAGGTAAATGGACTTTTGGGAAAAAGGGAGAGAGTTATGTGGCTCTATTTTCTCAAAACCCAACCCGATGGATTTCAAATTATGAGCTCATCTCTGATGGAAAAAAGAATCTATATATCGTCGAATTAGGAAGTGTTGAAGAATATGGAACATTCGAAAATTTTACCTCTTCTATTTTAGACAGCAAGATTAGTATTCAACCATTAGCGGTTGGATATGATATCGAATACGTATCCCCTACACGAGGTTTAATTACGGTTAGTTGGGACGATCCTATGACCGCAGACGGCCAAGAAGTAGATTTAGGACCCTATAAAAGACACGATAATAAATATTGTTCCCAAGAGTTCAACACTCTCAATATGATCATCGAATTCGACGATCAAATTTTAGAATTAGATTTTGAGAATGCAACAAAGAGTGTTGTTCAGAGTTAAAACCACATCAACAATCAATGGTGATTAAAATTAGATTAAAAACATATATAGGTACCTTGAAACCAGTAAATTGGATAAAAGGAAGCTTTATGGTATTATTCGGCATATTGCACACACGTTTTGGCATAGGAGTGGGTAGAATAACGAACAACATATACTTCGGTTTGCCAATATACTTTTTAGTCGTGATATCTGGGATGCTAATAGTATGGGCTATTCGAAACTCTAATAGAGCGATTGAGGAAAACAAAACATATGTAAAAAAAATTGGAATTGTTGCTTTTATTTTCTATTTTGTAGCACTGGGGTTATCTATTTTCCATACTGTGCTGTATAATTTGAGTTTCTTAAATGTACTCATTCTTGTTTCCACTGGTATAATCTGGATTTTAACATTCCGCTATGGATTGAATTGGAACAAGAAGGGACTTCTCATGAATATTCTTATCAGTTTTTCATTTTCTTTTGGAATTATCTACGGAGCAGCTCTAAATACTTTAATATTTCCTGGATTGATCTTTCTCTTTTTCTTTGGGATCTTTTCCTTACAAATTTCAAAAGATATAATCTCTGATTCGAAAAGGATTAAAGAAGATGAGAATGAAACTTTTATGTATATTCCGGTTTCAATAGAAATACAAAAGGCTCATAAAATTTCAATGTTGAGCGAGATATTGGCAATTCTATTTTTGATTATATCCATATTCCTTAATCTTATAAATAAAACTTTTTACTTGTTTTTTATACTCCCAAGTGTGAGTATAATTGCTATCGCGGCAATTTTACACCTCTTTATGAGTATTGAAAAGACGTACTATCGTATTATCAAAATTTTGCTAAGATTTGGAATGTTTTTTGCCTTTACCGCTCTTTTACTAGGTAGTGCATAAATTTTACAATCCTATTATTTTTTTATTTTTTGAAAATATTTTTAAAACTAATACTTTTATTATAGTAAAAGTATCATAACAATTCTGTATTAAAAGGGAATATTTTGAGGTTAGGATGAGGTTAGGAGCTCATATAAGCGTTTCTGGAGGAAAGCATAAAGCTATTGAGAGAGGAAAAGAAATAGATTGTAAATCTCTTCAAATTTTTATTCGATCGGTTAGAGCTTGGTCTACTGGACCATTAAAAAAGAAAGATATTCAAAAATTCCTTAAAGTCCGTAAAGAGAACAACGATATATGGCCAATTTTATCTCATAATAGTTATTTGATAAACCTTGCAGGTACAGATGAAGAAAAGCTTCAAAAATCCTATGATGCTATGTTAGACGAATTGCATAAGGCCGATAAATTACAACTGGATTATGTGAATATGCATCCTGGTGTTAAAGATGAAGATGAAAAAGAAGAGGAAGCATTAAAAAGAGTTTCCTATCAGTTAAATAAACTTATCGCTGAAACTCCCAACCATAAAGCGAAGATTCTATTGGAAACTACCGCCGGCCAAGGAAATGCTTTAGGATATGAGTTATCTCATTTAATTGCCATCATTGACGAAATCGAAGATAAAAACAGAATAGGGGTATGCTTTGATACTTGTCATTCATTCGCTGCAGGGTATGATTTTAGAACTAAATCGGAATATGATAGACTATGGCAAGAATTTGATGACGTTATTGGACTTAAATATTTATATGCTTTCCATTTGAATGATGCCCAGAAAGATTTGGGTTCAAAGGTGGATAGACATGCTCATATTGGAGAAGGAAAAATTGGGGATAACGGTTTTCGAATACTGGTAAATGACTATAAATTCAAAGATATTCCTGGAATACTCGAAACCCCCGTGAATGATTATAAAGTAGAATATGCAATGAATCTTGAGAGATTGAGATCACTTGAAGATAAAAACAAGGATTGAAATTGTTGGGGATGCTTATATTACTCTATTGTTGCATGCCTTGCATCAATATCTGCTTCTGAAACATTCAATATTTTCATTAAAACACCGCCAACTGAATCCAAAAATGCCAATGTAGAAATATCAAATAGACTCGTGTAAGGTGCTAATGTTTCTTCTGATATAGCTTTATCTTTACTTTTTCCCAATATCGTAATGCTCAAATCTGATAATTTTCCAATCGTACTCTGGGGATTTGCGGTAATTAGAGCAAGATTCCCTCCAATTTTCTTTGCTTTTTTTGCTATAGCAACGGGAGATACGGTTTCTCCACTCCCACTTATTATAATTAACAAATCATCTTTCTTATATTGATGAGTCACCGCATCTGATACAAAGCAAGAAGAAATTCCTAAATGCATTAATCTTTGGGCAAATGCTCGACCCATAAATCCTGATCTTCCAGCTCCATATACAAAAATCTTATTTCCTCCGTCATTTATCTTGAGGATGAGTTCGATGAATCCCTTAATTTTGTAATTTTCAATCTTTTTTGCATTTTGGTTGATTTGATCAGCAATCTCCATCATTGTGTCTAAAAATCTATTGTAAATCTTGTTTTGTTTCATATTTATCACATTTAATTTGTATTTTTTAATTTCCTTCTTCGAATTTTTCGGGATGAACACATCTTCTCCATTCTTCAACGGTTTCTTTTGGACCTAATCCAATTAAGAGATCTCCTTTTGTAAACTCGAAATCAGGTTTAAAGCTATAAATCCATTTCTCATCTCTTTTAACTGCAATTATATGGAACCCACGTTTATATCGACTATCTTGTAATGTTTTATAAGTTTTCCCTCTAAAGAATGAATCCTCAGATAAGGTTTCTCTAACAACGATTTCGGATGTTTCTTCAATTGCTTTTTGAAGAATTCTATGAGGTTTAAATCCTTTCACAATGCTTTCAGCGATGTTAGCTGCGGCATCTGCTATAATTTCACATGAAAAAACAATTCTCATAATTCCAACTAAATTACGAGCGTTATTAACCATTTTAGCGAAATCTAACAGATCTTTCTCAATGGAGATATTCAAGCCATCCATTAATTCTTCCATCTCTAAAACATCTTCTGCAACCTCATAATTATTAAAGAAAAGTGCCGCCAATGCCAATTCTGTCATTGTTTCGGAGATATCTGTAATTTTAACATATGCGTCCTTAAGATCTTTAATCATATCTCGAATTTCGTGATCTTCAAGGTTAAATAGTTCGGATTCCTTAGGTTTTCCTTCTAAATCAAATGTAATAGGTTCGGTATCGCAGACTATTTTCTTTAATTCCATGATTGGCTCCTTCTCTCCTTTAATTATTAAGATATCCCCTGCTTGAATCTTGGTATCTTTATTGAATAACCATTTATCATTCTTACGAATAGCTATCAGATCTACACCATGTTTTGATCTGAAATGAACATCTTTTCGATTTTTCCCTATGAAAGCACAATTCTCTTTTATGTTTAGTTTAACAATCGGTTCAGGGACTACTTCCCACATTAATTGAGTAAATTCTTGGATGTCCGAATTGATATAAATTACTCGAGCAATATCTGATAAGGCATCTGAAATCTTATCAATATTATAACCCATTACTATTATAGGTTGAAGTCGTTTAGATTCTTTAAAACCGCCCGTGTGGGTTTGAATAATCTGAAAATTGAGGAGAAAAGTAAGTTCATGGATCTTTTGTTCGATTTTATAGACCTCATCAGCGAGTTCTTTACTTCCAAACTTAATCGCACTATATGCTATATCCGTCATTAAATCTATATTTTGTTTCATCTCTTTCAGTATTTCTTTCAATGAAACGGGTTTATACTTAAATTTCTTTCTAAATGGTGGCATAATCTTTTTATCTCTAAAATTTTTTCATCGTTTAATTTATATAAATATTTGTATTAAAATGATTAAAAGTAAGGGTGTTAAGAAATCCGCTACAGAAGTTACAATTGGAATAAGCGTATTATTGGGGTCTTTTCCTCGTTTAAATAAGAAAATTGCCCCAAAAAATAGAAATACAAACAATGCAAAGAAAATAATTAAAATATCAATAGACACTAATAAGATTACCAAAAATGGATTGAATAACTCTACATCCGTAGCAATTCCTAGTCCATAACCTAAAATTATCAAAGCTCCAAGACTTAATAAAATTGTAAAAAATAAACCGAGAAAATCTTCCCTTAATTGCTCTGATCTTTGAATTTTGGGTGCTAAGGTACCGATATACAAATGTGTAGTCAACCTTGAGACTAAAACAGTTGATATATCTCCTATTAGGGAATTCATAGAGGGTAATATTAATAAAATTATAGGAATACTATAGAAAATTCCTTGGTTAAAAGAAAGGACACTCCCAGAAATCAACCCAATTAGTGAGGAAATAATGACAATAACAATGGATTCTTTTACGATTCTTTTATAATATTCTATTTAAGGCACCCCCAACACAATTAATGTTATGTAAAATGCAAAAACGGTAAAAAAGTCATCAATTGCCGTCATAATTGGATTCACTACATTATTGGGATCAATTCCCAATCTAAAGGCAAGAAGATTGAGGATAACTGAAGTGGGAATTGAAATCGTCAAGGTAATTAAAATAGAAAGCAAAGGTATCCCTAGTAGTGTAAAAATTGGAATGATAGTTAATTTGATAAGAAATAAGTTTAAGAAAATCGTTGCTATACCAATAAAAGAAGCGGTGACGATCGAGAGAGAAAAAGTTGCAAAGATACTTTGTAATAAGTTCCATTTATTAAATTCTCCGACTATCAAATCTCGAGATGTTCTGGCAATGAAAGGACCACTTAAATTACCTCTCAAGGAGAGAAGAGCGGGGATTATAAGGATCAAAAGAATAAAACTATCAAATGGTAGAATTAAGACCGTAAGAACGATACCTGCGAGTATATCTCCCACAATTGAGATAATCTCTGAAGGGAACGTTTGTCTAACGATTTTTCCTTTCGAGTCTTGAGACTCCATAAGATAACACTGAAATTTTTAATTAGAAGAAAAACCTTATTCTGAAACATCTAATTATAATTTTAAAGGTTTAAACTTATTAAAAATTTGTTAAGAAAATTTTACTAAGAAATAATGTTTTAAGAAATATCCGAAATAACTAAAGGATAAAATACATATTAATTAACAATAAAAACGAGTTAAATCTTAGAATAAAAACTCAATCCTTTTCCTTTTTTTGGAAGAATTTCAAAAGAATTAGGCAGAGCTAAAAATATCGATTAGATTTTTTCAATCCATTCAGGATCAATTTTATTCAATGCCTTTTCAACTTCTTTTTTAATCTTAAAATCATCATCTAATAAAAGCTTGGAAAGCGGTTTCAGAGCTTTTCTATTTTTCAGATTTCCTAAAGTCCTAATGATTGCCACTTGAACCTTTTTTTCTTTATCATCTAACATATCTGCAAGAATTTTAACTGTCTCATCTTCCTTTAAATCTTTTAATGCCTTAATCGACCAAATTTTAACATAAACATCCTCATCTCCAAGTGCGTTCTTAAGATATCTTAAGGCTTCAGAAGATCCTATTCTTTTTAAGAGTTTCACACCGATTCGTCTCTTCTTCCAGTTTGAATCCCTTAAAAGCTTTTTCGCTTTATCAAGAATTTTATCATTGGGAAATTTTGATAATGCTTTCATAGCTGCTTTTCTTACATTTGCTTTAGGATCACTCATAAAATTGAAAATTGTATCAATCGTTTCAGAATCTTGAATATTCCCCAATATTTTAATAATCCATTTTTTTATCTCCCAATTTCCTTTTTCTAATTCATCTAAAAGGACTTCTTTGACTTCCTCTTCACAAATCTTTTGTATTGCTTTATATGATAACCATCTAATTTCATTATTATTACTACTTAACGATTTAATAAGATGGGGTAAAGCCTCTTCGTCTTTTATTTTTCCTAAAACTTGAATAGCGGCTTTTCTTTCAGCTAAATTTCTACTACTTAATAGGTTAAAAACGAGCTTATAAGGTCGATTATCCTTTAAAATTCGTGCTAAAGAATCTATAACAATATTTCTTAAATCCTCATTTTTTGAGCTTAGCAATTTTAACAAGGATCGATAAGCTTTCTTATTTCCTAAATTTCCTAATAATTGAGCTCCTGTCTTAACTACTTCGATCTTTTTGTCATTTAATGAATTTAAAATATGCTGATATATGTGTTCTTCATTCGCAATTCCTAAATTAGCTAATGCGATAAGAGAAAATTTCCTAATTAGTTTATCCTCTTCTTTTAAACATTCTATTAAAAATTCTGAAGAATTATCATTTTGAATTTTACCTAATATTTGTGGAATAAATCGTTTAATATGTATATTTCCGTTTTTATAATGCTCATAAAAAATAGAGATGTCTACGGTCTTTCCAATACTCACGATCGAATCAATTAAATTCTCATAGTTTTCGATATTGCCATACTGAAGTTTTTCTATCAATAAAGGTAAAGCGTTTTTCAATTTAAGCTGTCCTACCGAATCTATGGCGAGATTCACCACTTCTAAATTAGAATCATTCAACATCTCCTTGAGAATATCTTGTGAGATCGAATCCTTTTTAGAAAATACTGCTTTTGCGATCTCCTTCCTTACACTCCCATCTTTTTCTATTCGATAGTTAGAAACTAAAAATTCAATTCCTTTAGTTTTATATTCTTTTTCAATGAGCTTAATGAGAGTAATCTTTGTTTGAGAATAACTCTCATTTTTATATACATTTTTTATATCAATGAAGTGTTTATTATCCTCAATTTCAATCAACTTATCTACAGCTTTCACTCTTCTATCCCAATCATTTTCCGTATATAACATTGAGATTAAGATTTCGGAAGCTTTTTGAGGTTCCATTTTATCAAACTTCTGAAAGAGCATCTCATCACTAAAACCCATCTTTTATATTCTCTCTCTCCTTAGCCTAGTACCTTCCGACAAAAAGAATTTATATATATAAAAAAAATCTTCATATATATTTCTTTATAGTATTTAGAACCAATTTGACTCAAAAAAATTCTCTTATTTATAATCTTTAAATTAAAATTTTATATTGTTATTTAGCTTTACCTTTAATGAGATGGCGTTTGAAAGATATGAATCCCGATTAGAAGCGGGAAATCGTGTTGCAGATCAAATAGAAAATAAAAATGAGACTTTTGCTAATAAGATCCATTCAAATCCCGAAAACTTCTTTTGTTTCGCTATTCCTAATGGAGGTGTTCCTGTTGCAGAAGGTTTTTGTAAAAAATTCAATCTTAAATATGATCTTCTTATCGTCAGAAAGATAAAAATTCCCTATAATCCAGAAGCGGGATTTGGTTCAGTTACTACCGATGGAACGGTATTATTAAATGAAAATTTATTGAATAGACTTAGTTTAACAAAGGAGCAAGTAGAAGAAGCAATTAAAACAACTGAAGGTGAAATATCGGAAAGATTAGAGTATTATGATAAAAAAGGAAATCTAGAATCACAATATCGTAAAAACATAAAAGATAATCAGATTTTTATGATTGATGATGGATTGGCTTCGGGTTTTACTATGAAAGCCGCAATAAAGATGGTGAAAAAGTATAGTCCTGAGAAAATTTTTGTTGCGATCCCAACCTCTCCTTTAAGTGCTGTAAAGAGAATTGAACCAGATGTTGATGACATATTTTGTCCCAATGTTAAAGATGTTTTGCGATTCGCCGTTGCTAATGCCTATAAGAACTGGTATGATCTTTCAGAAAAAGAAGTTTTAGAAATCCTCCAGAAATCTGAGAACTATATACGCTAACAATCTCTAGTAAAAATTTTTTCATCATTTTTCTTTATTTTATTCCACATTTTCTACCTTGAGTGTAGTTTTATTTCCAGATTTAATTGGAACAAGCCTCTTCACATCTAAAATATTCGGTAGAAAGTCTTTCCTTCGGCTTTTCAAACTTTCGAATAAAGAAGGTATGAGATATGTAGCGACCTAAAAGCCACGATACGCCCAATTTATGCCTGTTCTTTTGGAGATTTAAAACCCACTTTTCCTTACACGATGTCGAGCAAAAATAATGAACCCACTCCTCCTGACAGATATTTGCGTGGGTTACGATTGACCCTTCAAGATTGATTTTTTTCAAGCAAAATATCTTTCTTCGGTATATGATAATAAAGGATATATCTTAAATGAATTGAGAGAATATGAAGAAGCTTTGGAATGCTTTGAAAAAGCTCTTGAATTAAATCCAGAAAATAATTCTGTTTGGAAAATTAAGTTATATGCTACCCTTCATCTAGGTTTAAAAAAGAGGTAGGGAAAAGAATTCTTGAAGAAAGCCGCAGCCGTTTCAAAAAAAGTTTTATCTCATATTGATGATAAAAAAAATACGGATTCATCGAAAAAATTTACAACTCTAAGAATGCCCCTGAGACACATTTTGGAAGAGAAAGTCATCCACGCTACTTCCTCTGAAGGTTCGCCAAAAGAGGAATATAAACAAGAATCTTCTACCCTTATTGTAAAGGAAGAAGGGGTAAGAACTCCCGCTCCTAAAACACAAGCCAGCACTCCTAAGAAAGCTAACTCTAAAAAAGACCAAGTCAATCGCAAAACACCTTAGGAAAAGGAGAAGAAGAGAACAGAAATTTGTATTACACCTTTTCAATAATCTATTTCTGATCTTTTAGATTAATAGAAAAGATTTATTTATAAAGTATATCTTATGAAAATACATAAAAACACTAATTAATTTTAATTATCTAAACGTGAAAAATTGAATTAAATAAAGTTAAAGGAAACTAATCGAAGGTTGATTAAAAGATGCCTAAAAAGGAGTTGTTCATAAAGCGTGTTTATGAAATTGTTAATGAATTAAAAATTCCCTTAATTGACGAAAGAGTATACGATAAAGTAAAATTGAACTCCGGGGACGCCATAGCGAATGTAACTTTTAAGTTCGAAGAGGACGAATCAGTAATAAGAGGATTTCTAGGGCTTGCGGAGTATTTCCACACCGTAGTGGTAAAAGACGGGGATGAATTTTACATCCCACATACGTCTGTGCTTTTTAGATTAGAAAGTGCTTAAAGGTTAAAGATTTTTTTAAATTTTTTTATCTTCTTTTTTCCAAAGAATTTTGATTTTAGTAAAAATAGAATTCCCTCTTGATAT
>CAZZIC010000016.1:0-40346 GCA_964653985.1 uncultured archaeon
CCCACGAATATTTGGGTTTTCCCTTCCAATAACTTAAGAGAAAGATACTCATTGATTTTATACCTTAAATTGCATTGTTCGTTCAATTCTTTATCATACAGAATTTTGTTTTCTTTATTATAGTATATTTTTAGTAAAGTACTTAAATTTATTTCAGATTTTTGAAATTGAATTATTCTTTTAAATAATTAATTGCCTTATTTAGATAACTCAAGCCTTCTACATTGTTACTTTTTCTTAAAAGTATTTATTCTTAAAATTATTCCCTAAAATTTTATTAATACTTCAAGAATTTTTTCAATCCCAATGGATACATTGTTAAGAGTTTTTATTATTTCTGTCGCAATTGGGATAATTGGGATGTATATAATCCTGATAAAGCTTTCTCGACAGAGTATAATGGATATTTTCCGTCAAACTTTTTAGAGAAAGATACAAAACATTCTCATTAACTATTCTTTCCTTTCATTATCTTAAGTGGTTTCTTCAGTTCTTTAAAAAATCAATTAATTTTTGCAAAGCTTTTCCTCTGTGAGAAATTCTATTCTTTTGTTCTGTTGGCATTTCTCCAAAAGTTTTATTGGGAATTTCATTTGGTATGAAAATAGGATCATATCCAAAACCATAATTTCCCTTTATTGAAGAAGAGACTTTTCCTTCCACCTTCCCTTCAAAATAAAAGATTTCATCATTCGGTTCAAGGTAGAGAGCAATGACTGCAGAAAAATGAGCCTTAGCTGAGTCAAAATCATCGATCATTTTTAAAATATTTTCATTTCCAACTGTTTTAAATACATAAGAGGAATAAACTCCTGGAAATCCATTTAACGGATAATCTATAAAAAATCCAGCATCCTCAATAAAATATGATCCATCTATTCTGTCTTTTATACTTTTTAATTTAAACTCAGCTACTTTTATAAGAGTGTCAGCTTGAATTTCCATGGTTTCTATATTAAGGTGTTTAAGATGATAGCTAATATCCTCAGCTCTCATTCTTTCTGAAATCTCATCAAATTTATGTTTATTCCCGGTGATAAAATACAAGACCTTCTTTTCATTCATTTAAAATAAAATAATGATGGGATCTATATCAATTAGGGTCATTTAAGAAAAAAAGAAAAGTTTATGTAATGATTTAAACTTTATTTGCCAAAACATCAGATTCTTTAAGCTTTCTAATTTTTTGTAAGTCCTCTTTAATTAAGAATTTTTTATTACTAAATTTTCCATAGATAAAATAACTCGGTAAGGAAACTATAATTGCCATTACTGGAATGAAAAGGGTGCTTATTATATCCGTTATCCGATTTTCTCCCGTTGTTGTGGTCACTCCAATCCAGGCTAATATCACTTGAATTAGAAAGATTATGGAAGAGATTCCAGCGTATCCTTTTAAGTAATAGCTATAATTTCTATGTATCGGTTCAATTTCAAAGAGAGAACTTTCATTTTCTTCATTAAAATTATAATGCATTAATCCAGCATCCTCCAATATCCAAGCAACTGACCAAAGCCCATTAACAATGGGGATTATCAGTAAAACCAGACTTCCAATAACGGATGTTATGTATGGAGCGGGTATACCAAGTTCGCCAACATAATAATTAAGTCCAGATGCTTCAGTTAAAAAAATTGAATAAAAATCTTCAGGTATTATTGAAATGATTAAAGCTAATAATCCAAGTTCTAACAAAAAGATATATGTAAATCTTCGTAGTAAATTCCTTTTCGAAAAAACTAAAGCTTCTATATCTATATATGCATCTTTATAATTCTTTCTAAGCAAATTCTTAATTTTCAAGAAAAGAGGACAAAAAATTCTAGGAAAGAGAAAGATAGCTAAAAGAGAACCTCCAATTGCTATCAGTATCAGAACTAGAAAATGAGGCCCTTGAGTTAATCCTAATAATGGAATAACATTATCTTGTTGAAATATAACCATGTGGCTCTAAATTATCCTCTATTATTTTAAGGAGTTTATTATTATATTTATTCTAATTTTAAAAATGTTTATCATTTTCCAAAAGGTTATCTAATTTTTGTAAAAGTATTTATTTTGAGATCCAAACTATATCTTAGTTTATTTAAATACTTAATACTTAAAATAATGCTGAAAAATTATTAAATAGAATTAGAGTTTTTTTAAAATTATATAAATAAATAATAAAAAAATTGAGGAATTTTTAAATTGAATTACAATTATGATTATATCATTGTTGGAGGGGGAATCTCTGGGCTTCATATCGGATCACTTCTTTCTCAACATGGTAAAGTATTAGTTTTAGAAAAGTCTAAAGTTCTTGGAGGAAGAGCGAGGATCGTTGACTTGGATGGATTTAAACTTGATTTTGGGCCACATCCTGTTAGATTTGGTCCTAATAGTGCTCTTGCAAAAACTCTTAAAAATATTGGAAAACCGATTGAATTTATTAAACCAGGAAATTCATGGGCTTTCCTTTCAGATGGAACTAAAACAATTTTTCCTACAGGGGGAATTTTAGCGGTTTTAAGAAGTAAAATGGTACCATTCTTTAAGACTCTGAAGCTTTTATTAAAAATAAAAGGAATGAAGAAAAAAGAGTTTTATGAGCTTTATGATGTCTCCTTGGAAAGATGGTTTAAAAAAGAAGCAATCATACGTTCAATTAGAAAATATTTAACAATAGCGAGCGGGGCGATGCAAGTTAATCCATTTATTGAGAGGTCTTCATCAGGAGAACTTCTCCATAATATACAAAGAGTTCTCAAAAAAGGAAGTGTTTATTATCCGAAGGGCGGTTGGGGAACGATATTTTCCAATTTCAAAGAAGTCTTTAAAGAAAATGAGGGGGAAATTAGAGTTAACAATGAAGTTTCTAAAATTTTAATTGAAAACGATAAAGCAATTGGTGTAAAAGTAGGAAATGAAGTAATTAAAGGGAATAAGATTATTTCCACAGTTCCAGCCCAAACTTTATTTAGCATTTTGGATGAGGGATGTTGTAAGAAAGACTTTATTGATAAATGTAAAAACTTGAGACCTACAGCAGGAATATCTATTGATTTTTGTTTATCAAAACATGTTTCCGACATAAAAGGATTGATTTTCTTTGAGGATCCACTAGCATTTGGGTACATCCCAACAAATTTAGACAAATCTATTGCTCCTCAAGGATCGTCAATAATGTCCTTTCTTACGATCTTAAATGTTGAAGAAATAAAAAATGCTGAAAAAATCAAGGATGCTCATTTAAAATTACGGGAGAAAATCTTATCTATATTTCCTAATATTGAAAATTATCTTTTGCATGAACGTCCCTTATCGCATCCTATGGTGGATGGGGTAGAGGTGAATATTCATCAGCATAAACTCAAACGACCTAATAACAAGATAGATACTATTGAAAACCTCTATTTGACTGGCGATTCGATTGGTGGGGAAGGAGCAGGCGGGGATATTGGACATACAAGCGTAAGAGAGTGTTATAAATTGATTATTTCCCCTTAGCTGTAATGGCTTTGAGTTATTAAAAACGCTTATCCTTAAAATAAGTACTCCTTTTATTTAATTAAAGCAAACCGACATTTTATAATTAGTACCACTCTCTTTTCATCCAGATACTATTTTTTTTAACCCTTTAAATATAGATTATAAGAAAAATAAAGGTAGCACATAGAGGTATTACATTAAGTAGAATGGCAAAATCGGATAAAATACTTCCAAAATCTACATAAAAATTCTCTGATTCAATATTATCAGCTTTATTACGGTTCTTTCTCGATAGAATGCCTAATCCAAGTCTTGAAGTAAAAAGTAAAACACTGATCAAGATTTCTATAAAGATTTTTATCCAATTAATAGAAGAAGAACTAAAAATCATAACGCTGAAAATTATTATTCTCTCATATCACCCAGAATAATTATAACTGAAGGATCTATTTTTGGAGCAAGATCTAATGTTAAAAAAGAGATTCCACCATATTCAATCGCATTGCTTGGAGGATTCCTATACATAACTTATAGCTTTGTTCGGGTTAAAATAATTAAGATTCAATATTTCAAGAAATTTAAAAAGTGATTTATCTTTTTTATTTTATATTCTATATTTTAAATACAAAACAATAAACATTTAATCTATAGAGAAAGATCTTTTTAGTATAAAGAAATGAGAATCCCTTTCATCAAGATTTACTATGAGAATTTTCTAATTGAGACATTAAGTAGGTATTTCTTTGTTTCTTTAATCCTTATACCAAAATTTTATTTAAAATGTTTCTTTTTGTGTATTGTATTTAATATTTAATCTAGTTAGATTTATTCATTATAATTATAACATGTGAATTTAATAATATGGCAAGACTTCATTCAAGAAAAAAAGGGAAAAGCGGAAGTACACGTCCGGCACGTCTCGAGAAACCGGTATGGGTAGAGCGATCTGCGAAGGAAGTAGAACAAGAAATAGTAAAATTAGCGAAAAAAGGACTTTCAAAATCAAGAATAGGTGTTAAACTAAGAGATTCAATGGGTGTTCCTTTATCAAAAATTATTACTGGAAAGAAAATAAGTACTATTCTGGAAGAAAATTCTATTTCTACTCCATTACCCGAAGATTTAACCAATCTAGTAAAAAAGGCTTTAAACTTAAGAAGGCATTTAGAAGAAAATCCGAAGGATTTGGAATCTCGAAAAGGATTACAAAGAACCGAATCTAAAATTTATCGATTAATTAAATATTACAAAAGAAAAGGCGTTTTGGCTCCAGACTTTAAATACGATTCGGAAAAAGTCAGAACATTAGTCGCAAGATGAGGAGAGAGAAATAATGAGTCAAAAATCAAAGAAAAAAAGAAGGAAAGGACGTTCTAAGAAAAATGTCACTTTTAAAGAAAAATCTTGGTATACTGTTGTTGCTCCTAAAAGTTTTAATTTTGAGGAGATTGGAGAGATCATTGGAGTAGAATCCAATTTAATGGGAAGAACTGTAGAAACCCTTTTATATGACTTTACTAACGACTATGATGATATAAATTGTAAACTTCTTTTTAAAGTAATCGATATTAATGAAGAAGGGAAAAGAGTAAATACAATTTTAGAAGGACATCAATACACTTCAGATTATGTTCGATCTCTTGTAGGTCGTGGAGCTTCTAAGATAACAACAATTAATAACTTTACCACTAAAGATGATTTCATTTATCGATTAACTACCGTTTGTGTAACAATTAGGAGAGCACGTAGCTCACAGATGGATATCATCAGAAAAGTTATGGTTGATATATTAAAGGAATTCGCAAAATCAGTAGTGCATGAAAAATTTGTCAAGGGAATGATTTCGGGGGAATTTGCTAACCAGATAAAACGAGTCGCTAAAACGATATATCCATTATCAAGTGCTACTATTATCAAAAGTAAAATGATTTCTATGCCGGAAGGAGCTAAGGATACTATTGTACCTGATGAAGAGTTTGATGTAGTCGAAATTGATGTAGAACGTTCCCGTAAGTCAGAAATAAAGCGATCCGAAAGAATTAATGTAAAGAATTTAGCTCGTGGTAGTCGACGAAGATCTAGGAAGAATAAAGAGATAGAAGAGGAAGAATTAGAAGAAGAAGATCTTGAAGAGTTAGAAGAGGAGTTAGAGGAAGAGGAAAAAGAGGAGCAGGAAGAAAAAGAAGAAAAAGAAAAGAGCTCGGAAGAATAAAACATTTGTAAACCAATTTTTATAACTTTCTAATTTTATCGTTAATTTGTATCCTTATATTTTATATACTATTTTTTGTTATTACTTACTTGTAAAAAAAGAAATTCTTTTTTTCAAATCAATCTTAAAATTAGTTGATTTAAATGTCAAACCAAGAAGGTAATAGAAATAATCCTTATTCCTTTGATGATTATCTTTTCGTAAGAGATCATTTTGATTATTATAGTGATGATGAATTCTTTCAAGCGCTTGTAAAACATTATATTCCAAAAGAAGAATATGAAAATATCAATAGAGATCTCAAGGCTTTATCTGAATATGTTTCATTTAGGTTTAGAGATCTTGCAAATGAGGCAAATCGTTTAGAAAATAGAGAAAATTGTACCAGAATACGACATTATGATGCGTTTAATCATAGAATAGATAGAATTGAAAGATGTTCTGAAACAGAAACGCTTGAGAAAGAAATTTTTAGCTTAGGGCTATTTGACCCAAACCGAAATTCTGCTTGGAGCCGATTTGTTAAGATGTTTTTACTTTATGAAAATAGTGAATTCGGCGTTATGTGTCCAATTGCTTGTACGCATGGTAT
The DNA here is from genome assembly GCA_964653985.1 of uncultured archaeon. GTDB lineage: Archaea > Asgardarchaeota > Lokiarchaeia > Sigyniarchaeales > SOKP01 > CAZZIC01. The sequence continues at coordinate 6,277 of CAZZIC010000016.1, forward strand.
GGTTGAGCTGCTCCAAAGATATGAAGATGATCTCTCAAAGGAAGCAAAAGCAATTCTTAATGATGTCAGAGAAGGTAAAGGAGGATTTGTAGATGGAGAATATGGAATTGGGGCTCAATTTGTTACGGAAATACAAGGTGGGAGCGATGTTCCCTCAAATTTAGTGGAAGCTGTTTTCCATGAAGAGGAAGGAGAGGATGGTGTGGCTAATTGCTGGAGGATCTATGGGCAGAAATTTTTCTGTTCCGCCATTCAAGCAGACTATGCCGTAGTTTCCGGAAAACCTAAAGATGTTCCATCCTCAACAAAAGTTGCTGCTTTTCTTGTCCCATCATGGCTTCCAGGAAATAAAGAAAAAGAAATAAGAAATTCTTTTACGATTGATCGATTGAAAGAAAAATTAGGAACGGCAGAATTACCTACTGCTGAAGTAACTTATGATGGCGCCGTAGCTTATCCAGTCGGTCCACTAGAAAAAGGACTAACCAATATAGTTGGGATAGTTCTCTCTATTTCCAGGCTCCACGTCGCCTTCGGTATGGCTTCGGGAGCATTAAGAGTTGCGAGAGAGGCTACCCTTTATGCTCAATTCCGTGAAGCTTTTGGTGTACCTGTAGCGATGTTTCCATTAATGATAAATCAAATTAACAAATTAAACAGATTTGCTAGAAGAGCTGCTGCAGGAGCCTTTAAAGTCTATTCTGAATATGTCCATTTTGGAGAAGAATTAATTTCCGGAATTCGAAAACTTCAAGAAATCGCAAATCTTGAGGAAAGAAAAAGGAGATTCAGATTAAGAGAACTCATCATGCTTCAAAAGATAGTTGTTGCAGATGACGCACCAGCTATGATACGATTAGCTATAAGTTTTTTTGGCGGTCATGGAATAATGGAAGATTTTTCCGCACTTCCACGATTTCATCGCGATTCTATGATTATGGAGCTTTGGGAAGGTCCGAGAAATGTACTTCTTACGCAAATACATAGGGATCTTCAACGAGTCCGAAATTGGTATTCTCCAGAGGATTTCATCAAAGAGTTATTAGAAGGAGTTTCAGAGGATATTTTAGAGCCTTTAATTCAAAAATTTCTGAGAATAATGAATCATGAAAGTTTGCTGAAAAACGATAAAGAAACGTTAAAAATTTGCCGTGATTGGCAGAATCTATCGAACCAGATTTTCCATCAATATCAAAATCAAGCTCTGGCTGAGATGGAGTATGAAGAAAAGCCAATATCTTTTTCTAAACTTCATCAGAAATTTAAAAAGAGAACCAATTAAAAATGTCCAAGTAGAATTTTTAAATTTATATTTTATATTTTTTTTGGAGCTTTTAAGATTATAGATATAATATGGTTAGGAATAATCTTTGTGTATTTATAAAATCCTACAAAAATTGAGTTTAGACCTTCTAAAAGGATTAAAAAGAAGGTTTGCTTTTTATATTTTTCAATGGATCATGATAATATGTGGTATTTGGTTCAACATCTTGTAAAATAATTGTATGCGCTCCAATTTTGGAATTTTCTCCAATTTTTTTACCACACATTATACTTACGTTGATTCCAGTTTTCACATTTGGACCGATAATAGTCCCTAATTTTCTCCTTCCTGAATTAACTCGCTCTCCTTTAATAGTTACATTAATATTTTTATCATCTAATCTTAGATTAGCTACTTTTGTTCCGGCTCCCAGATTCACATTTTCACAGATGATAGAATCGCCCACATAATTGAAATGAGGTACAGCAGTCTCAGATAAGATAATGGAATTTTTAATTTCACTCATTCCAACGTGACAATTATCTTTAATTACTGTATTAGGCCTGATAAATGCGTTGGGACCAATAAGGTTATTTTCCCCTATATAGCATGGACCTTGAATATAAGAACCCGATTTTATAACAGAATCTTTCCCAATATAGACTTTTCCTTCAATTTGGACATTCTTCTCAATAGTCCCTAGAATTTTGCTATCAATATTCTTGATAAAATGTTTATTTGCATCTAATAATTGCCAAGGAAGTCCAACATCACTCCAATACTTCTCTTTAAGTATATGTCCTACTATTCTTCCTTTTAATTCATTTATCAATATTTCCATCGAATCAGTGAATTCATATTCGTCTCTCACAGATTTTGAAGTCTTTTCTATCGCTTTAAAAATCTGAGAATCAAAAATATAAATCCCCGCATTCGCTAAATTTCCTATATTTAACTCAGGTTTCGGTTTTTCTACGATTTTTTCTACTAATTGATCATCATTAAGTTTAATAATTCCATAATTCTGGGGATTAGAAACTTCCATTAGACTAATTAGGCCTTCCACGTTACATTTTTTAAATTTTTCAATTACTTCTTTAAAAATCCCCTTATCTACCAGTAAATCTCCGTACATTAGCAGAAAAGGAGAATCTTTAATGAATTTTTGGGCGAAACCAGTCGCATGTGCTGTACCGAGATATTTATCTTGGACTTTATAATGAATTTTTACACCGAATTTATCCACTCCATTTCCAAAATAATGTTGTATAACTTCTTTTTTATATCCCACAATAAATAAGATTTCTTCAATTCCTGCTAACTTCAATCCATTAACGATATGTTCTAACAGAGGTGTTCCAGCAACAGGAACCATAGGTTTAGGTCTTGTTGAAGTTATAGGTTTTAACCTTTTTCCTTCACCCGCAGCAAGTACCACGGCTTTTTTAACTTCCAAATCAGACATAAGATATCATTTTTGAATTGAATTTTAAATTTAAATGTAAAAGTAGTTTAATTGTTTAATTGTTCTATTTCTTTAATTAAATTGTCTAAATAATTCTTAAGATGTTTATAGGGTTTAAGATCTCCTGCAAATTCCTCATGAAGGATATCTTCTTGAGAAACTTTTTCTGTCAATTGCCTGAAAACTTCTTCTATCTTACGATAGTCGCCCGAAGCTATAAAATCTAAACTATAACCATCAATATAACCATAAAGAATAATTACATTCTTTTCATTATCTCTTAAGTCCGTTAGATGAATCTCTTTAATGACCTTATTTGTTCTGATTATAGCATTCATAGTGATAGTAGCTAGTTTAGCTGAAAGATCAGATGTAAAGAGTTCCACATCTTCTTCAGATATATTTCTATGATTATTAAATAATAATGATGTATCGTACAATTTAGAAATTATTGGTAATCCTTGATTTGATATTCCTGCATATAATACTTTGTTTAAATTCTTATCAGAGGCATCTGCAAACTGAGGTCTTTTTTTTAAAACATTTTCATATTTAAATTGAATATATTCAACAGTAAGATCAACCATATCTTTAAACATGGATTTTTGGGATGCTTGTTTTAATAAATTAATAGAATTATACGAAGATTCTACCTTTGCACAAAACTCATCCAGCATCTCAAAGGTTTCATTTGATGTTACATCAAAATCTCCAATGACGCAATAAAATAAGTTTTGATTGGTCTGAGTAATTACATGTTTTATAGCGATTCTTTCTTTGTTTCCATTTGAATCTTCCAAAAAAATATTATTTAGATGCCAAATATTTTCGGGATTAATACTACGTATTAACTTCTCGACAAAAAGAATTATTTCAAATGAACTGTAGTGATCTTGGTCAGACACATAGAGTAATTGTTCTTCTAAGATTATCGCAAAACCGTCAATCATATGAGCCATCTATTTGAAAGAAATGAAACTATATTCATATTACTATTAAATCTTAAAATATTGTAAGTAATTAATTTTTTTTGGATTTTTAATTTACGGATTTCCACATAACTTTATCGAAGTCTTGAAATTTATCTAATTCTGTTATTAAGTAGTAGAAACTCTAATGAATCTAAATAAGAGAAAAATCTTAATAGATTTTATTTACCTATTTTTGTTAATAATTTTATAATCAGAATGATGATAAGATTAATTGTTTATTCATTTGAAAAAGGTTATTTTTAGTTTCCCTTCTTGGAAACGAAATTATCTTGAGAAATATAATAAAAGAATTTTTAATTGAGTATATTATTACTTGATTAGTTATCTATAAATTAGATTAGCACGAATTATATGTTATAAAGAATTTTTTAATTTTTGAAAAATGAAAATCTTAAAAATAATAGAAAAGGGAAAAATACACAAGGCAGCTAAATTACTTCTGGAAGCCGAACATGCAATAGCCTTAACGGGAGCGGGAGTATCTACAGAATCTGGTATACCTGATTTTCGGGGAGAGGGGGGAATATGGGAGGAGTATCGGGCTGAGGTGTATGGCTCATTAAAATCATTTATTAAAGATCCTTCAAGGTTTTGGAAAATGGCGGAGAAAGTTGCCCCCAAATTATTTGAAGCCGAACCTAATCCAGGACATATAGCCTTTGCGGAAATGGAACAAATGGATATACTTAAAGGAATAATTACACAAAATATTGATGAATTGCATCAAAAAGCAGGTGCGGTATTGGTCTATGAAGTACATGGAAATATAAATAGATTTGTTTGTTTTGGGTGTCGAGCGAGTTATAATAAAGACCAAGTTATGAGAAAACTGAAAAAGGAAAAAAATTACCCGCCTAAATGCGACATCTGTGCAGCTCCTTTAAAGCCCTCAGTAGTGTTATTTGGAGAAAGTTTACCGACTTTTGAGATTTATCAATCCCAAGCGTTATCAGAAAAAGCAGATGTGATGTTAATCGCAGGATCATCTTTATCTGTCGCTCCTGTCAGCGATCTTCCCAAATATACTCTCCAATCTGGGGGAAAACTTATAATAGTAAATGAAAGAGATACGTATTTGGATGAAGAGGCAGATCTGGTTATACACCATAAAACGGGAAAAATATTGCCTCTAATAGTCGAAGAAATAAAAAAAATAAAAAATGAATCTGTATCTGAAGAAGTATAATCAATTTTTTAATATAATTTGAAATCTTCTTTTAACTATTAATGCTGGGAAAAAAAGGCATAATAAAAAATTGGAGAAATATTGATATCTCTTTTGGATTAGTCTATCCAAACATTCATAGAATTGGAATGTCTTCGTATTCAATTCGATTATTATATACTCTTTTTAATCAATTTGAAAATGTAGCTTGTGAGAGATTTTTTCTCCCAGAAGGAGTAATGTTTCCCGCTTCTTCCGATTTTCAGACTCGAGAAGAACTCAGGAGTATTGAGAACAAGCTTCCGCTAAAAAGCTTTGATATATTAGGATTTTCAATCCAATTTGAAAATGATTTTAAAAATATATTATGGATTTTAGAAAAAGGTGGTATCCCTTTTTTGAGTAAGGAAAGAAGAAGATTAACTAGAGAAAGGGGGTTTAGATTTCCGTTATTAATAGCTGGAGGGCCAGTTCCAACTTCAAATCCTAAACCGATTAGCAAAATATTTGATATGTTTGTTATAGGAGACTTAGAGCCAATTTTAAAAACTTTTTTGGAAACCTTTATGAAATATAACCTAGAAGAATTAAATTATGAAAAATTAATACAGGAAATGAAACATATCCGAGGGATTTATCTTCCATCCTTAGACAATGAAGTAAATAGATCAGTCCTTCAGAATTTAGATAATTCCCCCAATCCTCAGATACAATTTACTGAAAGTGGAAAAGATACTCAAGACATTTTAGAAAATAGTTTTTTCATTGAAATTAATAGAGGTTGTCCATACCAATGTAAGTTTTGTATAACCTCCTTCCATAACAAACCCTCCCGGTTTAAATCCATTGAAACTATTAAAAATGAAATCAAAAATGGCATGCAATATTCAAATTTTGATTCCATAAGTTTGATCGGTCCTTGTGCTTCCGGACATCCTCAATTCCATGAGATATGTCAGTTTATAATAGATAAGAACAAAAGATTATTAATTCCATCAATCAGAATCGATCACCTCACACATGAGATCTTAGGAATTCTTGAAAAAGGAAATATTAATACTATTACAATGGCACCAGAAACAGGTTCGGAGGAGCTTCGTTACCAAATTGGTAAAAAGATCTCAAATAAAGGTATTTTTAATCTTTTAAGGAAAATTAAAGATTCAACCATCTCAAATGTGAAACTTTACTTTTTAATTGGATTACCTAATGAGAAAATGTCCCATATAAGAGAAACTATTGAGATGATAAAAGAAATGGACAAAATCGGATTTAATAAGGATGCCATTAGAATCAGTATAAATCCTTTAGTTCCAAAGTTAGGAACTCCTTATGAAAAAAAAATTAAGTTTTACCTCAACGACAATCTTAGCAAAATACAGCAGAGATATAAGGAAATTGAAAAAAGTTTAGACAATTTATATTCCATAAAATTAAAGTTCAAAAATATTAAAAAAATAATAAAAAGTGCTAGATTACAGACCATCTTTTCACTTGGAGATAGAAGTGTAAATGAGCTGTTAATTGAATATTATAAAAACGGCGCCAATTTCGGAGCACTTAGAAGAACCCAATCTACTTTAAATTTTTCAATTGATGATTATCTATTAAAAATTAAAGACTGTTATACTCCTTGGGTTTTGAAATAAAAAAAAAGGTTGAAAAATTTTGGTTTATTCGATTTTATTAAAAACTTTTTTATTTGCTTTACACACCGGACAATTATCGGGGGGTTCATCTCCCTCATGTGTATAACCACATACCGAACATACCCACATTTCCTGTTTTTCTAAGTCCTCTCCGTCCTTAACCGCCTCTAAAGCCTTATTATAAAGTTTATGATGTACCTTTTCAACTTCATTAGCATAATCAAAAGTTCTAATGGCTTGTTTATGTTCTTCCTCTTTAGCATCGTCTAGAAATTCAGGATACATTTGGGTAAATTCATAATGTTCCCCTTCAATAGCATCCTTGACATTTTCAAGGGTAGATTTAATTTTTCCTAATGCTCTTAGATGGTTATGAGCATGTACTGTTTCTGCTGCAGCTGCGGCTCTAAAAACTTTGGCAACTTGAGGGAATCCATCTTTTTCTGCTTTGTCGGCATAAGCAAGATATTTTCTATTCGCTTGACTTTCTCCTGCAAAAGCAGCTTGTAAATTATCTTCTGTTTTCATTTTTAATCATTTATTTCAGATATTCTATGATTATTCATCTGAAATTATATTTTAAATTCCCTTTTATAAAATAAAAAAGCTCAAAAAATTTTTAACACGAAATTTCAATCAGAATTCTTTTTGAGAAGATAGTGTTTTTTTAATGATCATTAACACAAAATTCAAATTTCATATTTTTGATTATATTTTATATTTTAATTAAAATAAGGAGTTTGACCTTGTTTTCTGAATTAGGAGAATTATTTAATTGAATATATCAGCTTGTCAATTCTATTGTCGAATTCTTTATCTGAGATTTGACGTACTTCGGGATTTAATTTTTTTTTCCTAAGAAATAATAACACTACTTCCTCTATTCCAAAACTTATCTTTTCCAATAATGAAGGTGATAGATTGGGTTCCACCAAAAATGCATAGAAAAATCTTCTTTTGTCTATTAAAACTAACCTAACTTTTTCCATATCCAATATTTTTATTTTATTTCCAATCATATCAACTGAAAAATTCGTTAATGCTATACAAAAACCTCCAAGTAGGTTTGCTTTTAATTTATAACGTTCTGTAAACTTTCTGGAATAAAATGATGTTCCGGATTGATTGAAAATGAAAAAATAATGCATATCTTCAACTATTGAATTTCTCCTAAGATTTGATGCTTTGTTTGAAGACATATTAATATTTCTTAAAACAAATATTAAAGGGAATAGAATTAATTTTGCTCTATATATGATCGTAAAATATGAAAAAAATTATGCCTTAGTTTATTTAATAATACTATATGCTGTATATTTAAAAATAGTTAAATGGTTTATTCTTTAAAATGGAAAAGATACTAATAACGGGTGGAGCGGGTTTTATCGGATCCCATATTGCTGAATTCTATGCTCAAGAAAATGAGAGAAATGAAATCGTAATTATCGATAATTTTTTAAGAGAAAAATTGTTTAAAGAGACTCATCTTTTTCATAAGTATAATTGGAAATATTTACATCAATATAACAATATAAATTTTTTAACAAAAGATATAACTGATTATGATTTTTTAAGAACTTATCTTAAAAAAGGAGGTTTTACTTTAATTTTTCACACTGCGGGACAGACAGCTGTAGCTACCTCAATTAAAGATCCATATATAGACTTTAAAAATAATGTTATTGGAACTTTAAACTTATTAGAGGCAGTAAGATTATCTGAAACTGATCCACTTATGTTATTTACCTCCACGAATAAAGTATTCGGAAATAATGTAAACAATTGCCCGATAAAAGAAAAAGAAAAAAGATATGAGTTTAGAAAAGATTTTAAAAAAGGTATTCCAGAAAATTTTCCAGTAGATCTCTCTGAACATACTCCTTATGGGACATCAAAATTATGTGCCGATCAGTACTTTCAGGAATATGATACTCTTTACGGATTAAAAACAGGAATATTTAGAATGTCATGTATTTATGGGGAACGTCAATTTGGAGTGGAAGAGCAAGGATGGATATCTCACTTTATTTTATCCGCTCTAAAAAATAAAGTCATAAACATTTTTGGAAATGGAAAACAAGTTAGAGATATTCTTTATATATCTGATTTGATTCGACTTTTCAAGTCTTTTATCGAGACATTCTCGAAAAGTAATAAAAATGTATTCTGTATAGGTGGCGGACCCCAGAATACAATTTCGGTTTTAGAATTAATTGAGATGTTAAAAGCATTATTAAATAAAGAAATTAAAATAAAATTCCAAGGGTGGAGACCGAGTGATCAGAAAGTTTATATTTCCGATATAAGAAAAGCTGAAGAACTTTTAGATTGGAAGCCAAAAATCAATCCTGTTATAGGAGTGGAAAAAGTGGTTAAGTGGATGAAAAAAAACAGAAAAGTTTTAGGTATTTAATGTCGTTTTCCAGGTTTGAACTCCATTAAAATCTAATTTACATGGAAGAAGGGTATATCCTTCATTTAATAAGGTCTTTTTTAAATTATATTCATATCCCTTTCCAGCTAATAATGTGAATGACCCACCACCCCCAGCACCATTACACTTAAATCCAATAGCTCCATTTTTGAAAACTAAATCCTCCAATTTTTGTATTTTCGAATTGGTCATTGAAGGATGTAAATTTTTTTGAGCTTCCCAATTTTCATTCATTATCTTCCCTACCTGATTCATCGTAGCTGTCAAAATTACTTTTTTCATTTTATACGCACAATCTCTTAAGTTGTCTAAGGCTTCCAATGTTTTTGTGTCCGCTTGTTTTACGTTGTTAATAACGGAAAGATGCATTTCATTTGATTGATGGGTACCCAAGTAGACCAAAATCAACTGACTTTCTAATTCTAACAATCTATTTTTACTTAAATAAAGCTTAGAAATCTTAACATTAGGATAATCAATTTTCATAAAATTTATCCCACCATAGGCTGCAGCATATTGATCTTGAACACCACTTTCTAGATCTAACTCTTCAGTTTCCAAGGAATGTGCGAGATCGGCAATTTCAAACCTTGCCATAGTAAGATTCTTAAATTTTGCCAAGGCAGCAATTAAGGCTACGGAAATACTGGCACTAGTTCCAGCACCACTTCCTGGAGGGGCTTCTGCCCGGGCGTAGATATCTAATCCTTCTTGAATGTCCATAGATCTTACCGCAGCTTTTAAAAGATCTAATCTTCCATTATACTCTATATTATCTATGTTAAATTCCTCTTTAAGATCAAGGTTTTCAGATATAATCCTAATTCTATTTGTCTTATTTCTAATAATTCTGATATAACTATAAAGATTGATGGAAATGTTGAAAATAGCTCCATCCTTATAAAAATGGGTATCTGTCCATCCACCGATATCACATATTCTTACAGGAGCTCTTGAAAAAACTTCCTTCTGCATAGGATAAATAGCTCAAGTTTAATTATTCTTATTTTTTAATCGTTTCTTCTCTAGGAGTTTCCCTTTTCGTATTCTTCTGGATTCCCCTAAATGGATAATCCCATCGATTAACAGATAGGTTGCTATAAATGCGAAAGGGTATAATAAAATCCATAAAATAATACAGAAAATCTTAGATGTCCTTTCTGAACTTTTTTCATTGACTATTTGGGGAATTCGTTTATAGATTAATTTAGGTTCATTTTTTTCACTCACAATACCCTTTCTATTAAATCCCTGCTGATATTCGTTTTGCCTAAGGAAAGAACGGAAATCTCTATATATCCAAATAAACCAACCTGCTAAATAGTCCTTAGAGTTCATAGTTTTAATGGAATTTTCTAATATGAATAATTGATTTTCTTCGCTATATTTTATGGGATTGTTGAATCCTGGGCGAAATCCTAATTTGGCTCCCGCTCCAAATTCGGTATAGAACCATGGCTTTTGATTGAAAACTGGGACTCTCATAACATCCAAAATTTTAGAAATCATATTTACTCCTCCGTAGTACCATCCAAAATAAGCATTTATAGCAGCGACATCAGCATGTCTTTTTGTCAAATCTGATATCATTTTGTTGGATACAAATGTAATTATTCTGGTATTATCAAATCTCCTTGCCCAATCCATCAGTCGTCTCATAAAACGGGCACATTCCCACCGCTCAATTGGGACTTCATTTCCCACGCTCCACCAAATTACACTAGGATGGTTAAAATCTCGTTCGATTAAGGCTTTTATCATTTTCGCAGCAACCTTAAATGTTTTATTACTTTTATAATCACACATCCAATATACGGGGATCTCTTCCAAAATTAATATTCCTATTTTATCAGCAATATCCATCAATGATTCGTCATGAGAATAATGGGCGGTTCGCAAAGCGTTAAATCCAAGAGACTTCATACGCTTTACATCTTTAACACGCTCATCATAAGGAATAGAACGACCAAAAGGAAGTAATTCTTCATGAAGGGAAACACCTTTACAAATTAATCTCTTATTATTAAGGAAAACATATGGTCCGATTATTTTGATTTCTCTAATTCCAAAATGAGAGCTAAATAGCGGACGAGAATTTCTTTGATCCGATTTATAGATTTTAAGAAAATAAAGATTTGGAGTCTTAGGGGTCCAAAGCTGAGGCCTCTTGATTGTTAGTATAAATCCACCAAATTCTTCGGTTTCAGAAATTGTTCCATTAAATAATACATTCTCTTTTGAATAGTCCAAAATTTCCCATTTTAATGATAATTCTCCTATGATGTCATAGGATACTTTAATAAGAGCTTCTTTTCTTGTCTTAAGAAATGTCTTAATCTTTACTTTTTCTATTCGATTTTTTTCTAAAATTAAAAAAGAAACATCTCTATAAATTCCTCCCCAATTAAACCAATCAAACGAAAAATCAGGTATCTGCCCCCTCCTCCTTGTACTATCAATATAAATAGCAAGAAAGTTCTTCTCCTTCATCAATTTTTTTTGTATTTTCAACTTAAACGGTACGAATCCCCCCTCATGAGTTCCTATAAAGGTATTGTTTAACCAGATTTTTGCTTTATAATTTACCCCTTTAAACTTTAGGAAAAACTCGCTTCCAGAATCTAAATCCTCTTCGCTGATATTGAAATACAGAAAATGCCAAAAAATACCTTCATAAACATCATATCCCTCTAAAGAATTAAAACTGGAAGGGATATTAATATCAATAAGATCATTATCATCTGCTTTAAAATTATTTCTTTTAAACCATTCTTCTCTAATTCCAATGTTGTTTTTATCGCTTTTCGCTTTCCACTTTCCGTTAAGAGAAACTTTTTTCATTTTTTTAATTCCTATTGTTATAACATTATTTTATCCTTCAAGCTATAAAAAAATGATTAACTTCATTGTACATGATAAAATTTTAAATAGATTACTAAAAAAATTAAATTGGCAATAAGGTTGGGTTCTATGACTCCCGTATTAAAATTTGTAGAAATACTATTCTATCAAATACTTATAACATTTCTAACTTAAAATGCCATTAGATTGCTCCTTTTCTCAAAAAAATGAAAAGTCTCATAATAATTGACTCTAACCTCTCTGCTTTTATATTTATAGAATGGGTTTAGAAGGATTATATTCATCAATTATGATGATTTTAACCTTAAAGTTTAAAAAGAATAAAAAGAATTTATTTTATTAAATACATCTAAAATAATAATTTCTAATTACAATTGGAGGAATAAAAAAAATGGCTAAAAAAAAAGCAGCCTCTGTTGATACTCTCTTCGTAAAAAGTAAAGTTAGAGAGTATATTAAATCTAAGGATTTAAACACCAGCGGAGATGTTATCGATGGAGATGCCTTAAACAAGCGAATAGTTGAACTTTTGGATAGAGCAATAGAACGAGCTAAGGGCAATAAGAGAAAAACAGTCCAAGAAAAAGATCTCTAAACTAAGTAAATTTTAATTGAAACTTACTTCTTATTTTTTTTTGTTTTACTTCTTTTTTTGTTATAAATTAGAAAACTCCTAGCCTATAGGAATTTTTAAGTAAAAAAAACATTCTCATAACTAACTCATATAAACTATACAACCGTAGAATAAAAAATTCGCCCAAATAAATCTTCTCAATGAAGATTGAAATTAAATCGCCTTGTCTACTTATCCTGTTTTTAAGAATTTTTTATTCTATTTCTCCCTTTTTCTATAAACTTAGAAAAAAAATAAACACAATAAATAAAAAACATATTCATTCTTCCAAATCTTTATCTATAACAAAAAAATCTATGGAGATAATAGATTTCATTCTTTTAAGGTCATCTCTTAACTTTTTAACTCTATCATATGAGCCGGAAACCGCAATTATTTCTAGACATTTCTCAAATTCAAGATGGACATGCATAGTTGAGATAATTATATCCGCAAAATGGTGCTGTATATCGTTAATTAAAATCAAATCCATCTGAGAAATTTTAGCATAAGAAGGTTTTGAGCTATATTCATGATCATGACTTACGTGCTCATGGTCCGCTTCAGACTTCGAATCCTCAGAGCTATGCTCATGTTCCATATCAAAATGCTCATGTCGCATGATCATTGCGATACAACCAACGACATTACCTGAAAGGGAAGGAATTTCTTCTTCTCTAAGCATATAAGCATGCATAGCTTTTCTGATTCCTTCTGATCTTGAGATTTTTAAATCTTCCCTAAACTCTTCAAATTTTTCATATAACTCTTCGGGAACCGATACGGTAAATCGCTTATACTCTTCACTCATTTTTTACGATAATATTTTTGTTCTGTTGAAAAATTTAATTCATTAGGTCTATTTTGAAATAAAAATAGCTACGGGAACACTTGCTTCTCTCCATTGAGCTACTTTCCCCGAATATTCCAAATCAAGCTTAGATCTTCCATGGTCTCCAATGATTATCATCAATGAATTATTTCGTAGCTGTTTATAATTACTCAAAATCCATTTGTCAGTTCGAGTTATAAGTTTCTCTATCAATTCTTCAGGAGTTCTTCTTTTTAATCTTTGTTGCTGCTTATATAAATTTTCGAAATCCAAATAATGCATCCAAGACAAGTCATAATTATTAATCTTTTTTGCAGATTCAACCCATGTGGACATGTCAGAATCTTTAGCAACAGAGTACGTTCCTCCATCATATCTTTTTAAATCTTTTTCTCTTCCAACGAAACATGTTTCTCGTTCATTTTCATTGAGATATCTGAGAAAATGGAATCCGTCAGGCTCTACTTCAAATCCGCCAAACATTATTTGATGGAGAACTCCTAAAGTATAAGGATTCTTAGTGCTTAAGAGAAGCATTGATTCTGAATTAGTAATCATAAATTTAGGTTTGTAAAAGGTTATCTCAAAAAGACCAAAATTATCGATTAAGTTTATGCTTATTCGCTTTATACCTTCGTAATTTTTTACAATCTCTTCTACGGGAGGAGGAATTACATCCGAAGGAGGGTTCACACCAAGTAATTTTATGATTGTTGCTGGTAATTGTGTGAGATAAACCTTTTTAGTTTGAAGTTCACTCATATCTTTTTTACTCAATTAAAACTTTAAAATATTTTTCTTCTGTTGTTATAATTATTATAATTATACCAATTTAATTATTTTTAGTTAACTTAATAGGATTTCAAATCAAAAATCAATAATTAGATTTCTTCTCCATTTATTTTTTAGAAGGATAGTTGATCTTAATCAGCTAAAGAAATCATTTTATGATTTATAGTAGAATTTTATCTTCATTTAGATAACATTATTCTTTCTAAGATCAAATACTTTTTTATTCAGTTCATATTTCCATTAGTAGAAAAATTAAATACGTCTGAGGGTCCCTTTCATTACATAGCTGCTAAAAATTTTTGGAGATTTTCTTTTGTATGATAAATAGTATAATATCCTTTTTTATGGCCAAAAATTAGATTTGCCTTCCTTAATATGTTAAGATGATGTGTTATTGCTCCGTCTGTAGTCCCTAATACTTTAGCTAATGCACATGTACACATAGGGTGTTTCTCCAACATCCTTAGGATTAGAAGTCGTTTTTTTTTCGACAGTGCTTTATGTATTTTTAGCTCCTTCTTAAATTTCTTATTACTTTGGATTTCATTTACATATGCTTGATTTTCTTCAAGAAATTGTTCACACGAGATCGTTTTTTCTACATCAGTAATGTAATTTTCGAATCTCTTTTCAGTCATGAAATAAAATAATACTTTTTAATTTAAGTTTTTTTTGTTTAATTTAAAAAACTTTAAAATAAATTTTTAATTAATCAACATAAAATGAATAGGTATTCAAAAAATGAATGAAGCTGAGTTTGAAAAGTGTAAAGAATTTAATTATTACGACGAGTTTATGGAAAAAGCGTTAAAATTTGATGATCTAACAATGGAAGATTATCAGGAATTTATGCCAAAAGTATTACCTATATTACTCAAGCATGATGAGAAAGATCCCGTAATATTATTTGAAAATATTATTAATGAGTTAAGAGATCTCTGGACAGCCTCAGAAGATTTGCCCTTTCATGGACCTTGGCATCATGGATTAGTGCCTGGAGTAATTATCGGTTCGCTAAGAAATAATGGATATAATTTTAAGGATGCTGATATAAAAGAAGCTTTTACGAGAGGCTTAAAAATACCTGCTGGAGCTTGTGGTTTTTGTGGTGTTTGTGGAGGGGGAAGTGGACTAGGAATAGCAATAAGTATAGTAAATAAGGGAACACCGTTCCATAATAAAAAGCGTTCATCTGCTTTTGAAGCTGCTATTGAGTCGAATAAAAGAATTGGAAAATTAGGAGGACCTCGTTGTTGTAGATTATCTGCTTATGTAGCTATTGAACAAGCAATTAAAATTTTGAAAGATGGAGGATATGATGTCCCACTACAAAAAATGATTGGACGTTGCAAGGTTCATGAATTAAACCAACAATGTCATGAAAAAAAATGTCCTTACTATCCTAAAAATTAGAGGAGATTAGAAATCCTTCAAATATTCTTTTTTTATAAGATTATCTTTCTCCATTAAAAAGTCTCAATTTATTAAACAGATATATTATAAAGTAAATTGCCTTTCTCAAATTTAAATTATAAATCGAAATATTTTTTAGGTTATTCCCAATATATATCAAAAGAAGTAAAAATGATACTCATTTTATGAGTATCTTAAAAAGTGATTATCAATTAAATATCCCGAAATTAGGAAGAAAAGGAATAAGATTTTGAATCTGGATATTATAGAGGATAAATTCTCCCTTTTCAATTATTACGCATTAAATCAAATAATTTCTGGGAAATTTAGTAGCTATTTTTCCTATTCGAATCTTGAATTTCTTATTCAAGATTTATTATTTCGCAATATCGATGTACAGAAATTTAATGTACATCACCACCATCACCATCATCATTAAATGATGTGTGAGTAATCAGATAACCCTAACCTTACTTTAAGATTAGGATCGTCTATTTTCTCTAAAAACTAATTAATTTGAGGTTTTTACTCATGCTTTTAAAAAAAATAAATATAGATAGTTTAAATAAGGTAAGAAATGTCGCTGATCTTGTCGGATCAGAATACCAAGAGAGAAATTGGGACCTTTTTACAATCTTGGTTTTAGAAGGAAGTCAAAATTTGATTTCAAAATTAATACAAAATAAAGATTTTGAAGAACTCTGCAAAAATCATGAAATCTGGATATATTTGGATTTTTCACTTTTAAAGAAGATTCAAAAACTATTACATTTAGGAGTAAAGAAATTAGTCATACCATTTAATCTAAAAAATAAATTAAATATTGAGATTCCTAATTCTAAACTGATTTGGAAATTCAATGGAGGTTTAGGAGATATAGAAGGGCTTAAAAATCTTTCTTCGGAATGTAAAGAAACTATAAATACACCCTACCTCAATAGTTTACCAACACTTCTATTCGATTTGAGGAAACATAGGAATTCAGTTTCTAAAATTAATCAATTCTTGGGAAAAATTAAGTCTTTCTTGAGAAACCCAATAATTATAGACCCGGGAAAATATTTCCCGAAACTCAATAAAGAGATGCTAAGGGAATTTAGAATCGTTTTAAATTTAGATCTTATTCAAAAAAACAAGGAATTGGAAAATACATTAGTCGATTCCTTAGATTTTGATAAAATGGATGGCTTGATTCCAACAATTGTTAGAGATTCTGTAGACAATATACTAATGTTAGCATATTCTTCAAAAAAATCATTGATTAAAGCTATAAAACTAAGACAAGGAGTTTACTTTAGTAGATCCCGTAATAAGATATGGGTTAAAGGGAAGACGTCGGGGAATGGTCAAGAATTAATTAACATCAAGTATGACTGTGATAAAGATGCATTATTATTCAAAGTTATTCAAAAGAACTTCGCTTGTCATTTGGGAACTTATTCTTGTTTTCAAGATGAGAAATTTACTATGGAATCATTGTATCAGATTATCAAAGAAAGAATTCAAACCTCTTCTGAAGATGAATCATTCACGAAAAAAATCGGAAAGAATAAGAAATTACTTTTAGAAAAAATCAGAGAAGAATCCTTAGAAGTTCTTAATTATGAAAATAGGGATAATTTAATCTGGGAAATAGCCGATTTGACCTATTTTACGCTTATTTTGATGTACCTCAATAAAATTTCTCCAAACGATATTATGAATGAATTATGGAGGCGAACAAAATGAAGGAAAATTATGAAAATTTATGTTCAAAGTATAAATTAAGACCAATTCGGTTGGCAGTTCCGTCAAAGGGAAGAATGAAGCAGGAAACGCTTGCTTTTTTAGAAAAATGTGGTTTTGAAATTCAAGTTAAAGAAAGACAGTATATTGGATATCTTTTAGGTTCTTTTAACATACAGCTGGTATTTCAACGTCCAAAAGATATTCTTTACGGAGTAGAAAGTGGTACAGTTGATCTTGGTATAGTAGGTCTTGATCTCTTTAAGGAAAGCTATCTAGGGAAAGAAAATAAGAATGTTATTATTATCCATGATTCTTTAGAATTTGGTGAATGTAGATTGGAAATAGCAGTACCGGAAAACTGGAACATAAATTCATTAAAAGAGATTGAAGAACTAAAAGAAAAATTAACAGTCGCCACTAAATTTCCGAACTTAACTCAACAATTCTTAAATTCGAATAAGATAAATTATGAAATCGTCTTAGGAAATGGTTCAATTGAAGTGTTCCCAGCTCTAAATCACAGTGATATAATAGTGGATTTGGTATCAACCGGTCAAACGTTAAAAGAAAATAGACTGAAAATGATAAAAGGAGGCACCATTCTAAATTCCGAAGCAATCTTTATAGGAAATTCTGAAGCGCTTAGAAATTCTAAATTATTAAGAATTACTAAAGGATTATTAGAGTATTTTGAAGCATCCTTACGAGCTAAAAAATACTACTCAGTGTTTGTAAATATTCGAGGAGATAATGAAGAAAGCATTGCAAATTCACTATACTCGAAAAAGTATTTAAAAGGACTGCAAGGTCCAACTATATCGCCTGTAATTTCAAAAAAGAAGGAAAATATGTTTGCTATTCACATAATAGTTCAAAAGAAAAACCTTCAATATGCAATAAAAAATTTGAGGGAAATTGGTGGAAGTGGAGTAGTTGTCCTTCCTACGGTATACATATTTGAAGAAGAACCCATAAAATATAGGTTATTATTAAAAAAATTAGGTGAGTTAAATGATTAAAATATATTCAGTAGAAGAAGCAAAAAATACCATATTATCAAGAAGAGACTTTGATAATTATGATAAAGAAAGCTCTCCGAAGGAAATCGTTGAAAAAATAATTAAAGATGTAAAGGACCGAAAAGATCTCGCATTAAAAGAATGGACAAAAAAGCTCGATTATGTGGAAATTGATACTTTTGAAGTTTCTAATAACGAGATAAATCTATCAATTAAGAACTTATCTGATAAGTTAAAGAAATCTTTAGAAATCGCTATTGATAGGGTCTTTCGGTTTTATAAAGAAAAACCAATCAATGCATGGGTAATGAATACAAAAGAGGGAAAATTAGGGCAAATAATCCGACCCATCGAGAAGGTTGGAATCTATATCCCAGGAGGGACAGCCCCACTTATCTCTTCTGTTTACATGTCTGCCATTCCTGCTATCGTTGCTGGTTGCAAGAATTTAATCCTTACTTCCCCTCCAGATCGGGAAGGAAACATTCCCTTGGAAATAAAAGCAGTATGTAGAATGCTCCAGAAGTTTAATATATCATTACGTTTATTTAAAATTGGAGGAGCTCAAGCAATTGCAGCTATGGCATTGGGAACAGAACAAATTCCAAGAGTCGATAAAATAGTTGGGGCGGGAAATATCTATGTGAATTTAGCTAAAAAGCTTCTTTATGGATTAGTGGGAATAGATGGAATTGCAGGTCCTACAGAAGCTTTGATAATTGCAGATGAGACAGCTAACAAAACATTCCTCGCTTACGATTTTCTAGCTCAGGCGGAACATGACCCGTTAGCCATTCCCATTATTTTAACTCATTCTTCAAAGTTTGCTGAGGAAATAAAAGTGGAAATAAAAAAGCGCTTGTCAAAAATGAGAAGAAAAGAGATAATTTCTCAATCTATCAATAAAAAAGGGGGAATCGTAAAAACAAGATCTTTGGATAATTCAATTCAGTTAAGCAACGAATTTGCTCCCGAGCATTTATCTTTGATGGTTAAAAGTCCTGAAGAGGTTATACCCAAAATAACGAATGCGGGAGGGATCTTCATTGGAGACTATTCATGCGAGGTTTTGGGAGATTATATTGCCGGCCCTAGTCATGTAATGCCTACAAGTAGTACAGCAAAGTATAGGTCTGCTTTAGGTGTCTTAGATTTTGTTAAATTTATAAATATTATAGAACTCCGACCCGATAAAGCAAAATATCTCTGTGGTTTCGCTAAAAATATAGCTGAAGCTGAAAAATTAGATTCTCATGCAATGGCTGCAAAAATTAGGGTGAGGAAAAAATAATGAATTTTGAAAAACAACTCATAAAACCATCATCAAATATTCTAAAGATGGAGTCCTATTTGGAAAAGAAGAAAGATTTGAATTATTTAAAAAATAAAAACTCTCAAAAGAGCTTCATTAAACTAGATAGCAATGAAAATCCCTTTGGACCTCCTTCTACACTAAAATTTAAACCAAGTTTTATTAATACCTTAAATAGGTATCCAGATCCCTTAAGTTCGAGATTTTTAAGCTCTTTATCAAATCAGTTAAATATCTCTTCAGATTATCTAATTGCGGGGGCAGGTTCAGATGAACTATTAGATCTTATTATTCGATGTTATGTAGAAAAAGGAGAGACTATCTCAAGCCTATTTCCAACATTTGGGATGTACCGTATCTATGCCCAAATTAATGATGTTAATTATAATCCTATTAAAATGAAATTAAATGTCAATAAATCTTCAAAGAGAGCAAAATTTGAAATATCTGAAGAAAGGCTTATGAAAAACATTGAAAAATCTAAGATCGTTATTTTAGCAAGACCTAATAACCCTGATGGAAGTCTATTAAATGAAGATTTAGTCATATCAGTATTAGAAGAACGAAAATTAGTGGTCCTTGATGAAGCGTATATAGAGTTTAGTCAAACTAAGAGTTTATATAGGTTAACTAGGGAATATGCTAATCTAATAGTTTTAAGGACTTTAAGTAAAGCATATGGTTTGGCGGGTCTACGAATAGGATATGCGATAATGGATCCACAATTGAAGAAAAATTTATTGGTAATAAAAGCTCCATATAATGTTAACTCCGCAGCTTCGGAAGCAGCCGTTATAGCATTGAATAGTCAAAAAGAAGTTGATCAAAAAATAAAGAAAATTGTAGAAAATCGACGATTTCTTTTTGAGGAATTATCTGGAATTAATAATTCCGGTTTCTTTTTCTCTTTACATAAAAGTTTTGGGAATTTCTTATTGATTAGACTAAGTAATTATAAGGAGGCTTTTGATCTATATAATTTCTTGCTGAAAAAGGGAATAATTGTGCGAGCCTTTAGAGAGGATATATTAAATTCTTGTCTAAGAATATCTATAGGGAGAAAAAATGAGATGAAGAGATTAATATCAGTAATAAAATCATTTTTTGAGGTGTATTAAATGAACAGAAAAGTGAAATTAAAAAGAAAAACAGAAGAAACCATGGTTGAGATCGTTTTAAATATAGACGGAAAAGGATTAAATCAAATCAATACGGGAATTGGTTTATTCGATCATTTGTTAGAACAAATCGCAGTACATGGATCATTTGATTTAATCATAAAAGCTCAAGGAGATCTTCAAGTGGATTGTCATCATTTAATTGAAGATATTGGAATTGTGCTAGGAAAGGCTTTCAAGAGGGCTTTAGGAGATAAAACTGGTATAGTAAGAAATGCGTCTAGTTATTTTCCTCTAGATGAGGCATTAAGTCTTGTAGTAATTGATATCTCAGGTCGAGCTTATTTTGAAAGTGATATCTGTTGGGTTAAAAAAACTATGGGAAACAGAAAGGAATTTATAATACCAGTTAGCCTAATAGAGCATTTTCTTTATAGTTTTGTAATTAATGCAAAATTAACTGCTCATGTAAAGGTTTTATCGGGTAAGAATGATCATCATATAGCAGAATCACTTTTTAAAGCGTTAGGGAAAGCATTGGATAAGGCATCAAGAATCGATATGAAAAAACAGAATTCAATTCCCTCAAGTAAAGGAATTATAGAATAGGTTATCAATATGATTTGTATAGTAAATTATGGGACTGGAAATCTCCGCTCTATTCAAAGGAGTTTTGAATTTTTTTATCCTGATGTGAAAGTTTCTAAGAATATTTCCAAGATAGAAAAAGCTAAAGCTTTAGTTTTACCGGGAGTTGGAGCCTTTGGAGATGCGGTGCGAGAATTAAAAGAAAAAAAATTATTCGATGCCTTAATTCATCTAATTCCAAAAAAACCAACATTGGGAATCTGTCTGGGAATGCAATTAATGTTTTCAAGGTCTTCAGAATCCCCCGATTACGTGGGATTCAATTTAATTGATGGTGAGGTGAAACAATTAGAATCGGAGAATAATTCTATAAAGGTCCCTCATACGGGATGGAATCGTCTTATTCCTCTTAAACAACCAAAATTTTATGGATATGTTCATTTCAATCATAGGTATTACTGTAAACCGAATAATGAAGAGATTATTGTTAGTCAAGTACTCCATGGAGATTTCATACCTTCAATTATCAAAAAAAATACATTCTTGGGTACCCAATTTCATCCCGAAAAAAGTGGGAAAATTGGGTTAATCATAATCGATTGGTTTGTTAATCAAATTAGGGGGACGTAAGATGAAGGAAATTATACCCGCAATTGATATAAAGAATAGAAAGGTTGTACGTCTATACAAAGGAGATTTTAATAAACAAACCATCTTCTCTCAAGACCCTATTTCTATTGCAGAGGGATTCTTAAAACAAGGTGCTGATTGGATCCATATAGTTAATCTTGATGGCGCTTTAACGAGCAAATTTTTAGAAGGAGTAAATTTTCAAGTAATTTCAAGATTAATTGATTTCGTTAAAAATTGGGGAGGGAAAATTCAACTAGGAGGAGGCATAAGAGACGAAAAAACCTTTAAATTACTTTCAGATAAAGGGGTAGATAGAATTATAGTTGGTACATTAGCATTGAAAAAAGTGAGTTTATTGAAAAAATTAATTCGGCGATATAATGAGACTTTGACCATTGCATTAGATGTTTTGGATTCTAAATTAAAAACTCAAGGTTGGACGAAAAAGTCCGGAATGAATCTCACCTCAACGTTTCAAAAAATTCAAGATTGGGGAGCTAATAAATTTATAATTACAGATATCAACAGAGATGGCAGCCTTAAAGGACCTAACTTTAAACTTTATAATGATATCAATGAGTATACGCATAAAAATACTAAGATTATAGCTTCTGGAGGAATATCGAAACGTTCTGATATCCAAAAGGTCTTAAAGATTACAGATGGAGTAATTATTGGTAAAGCATTATATCATGGTAAAATTTCTAAAAATGAGCTGAAAAATATGATTAAAATTTATAGGAAAACGAATTTAGCTAAAAGGATTGTTCCATGTTTAGATGTTAAAGATGGGAGAGTCGTGAAGGGAATTAATTTCTCTAATTTAAAAGATAAAGGAGACCCCGCTAAGTTTGCTCAGTTTTATAATATGGAAGGAGCTGATGAATTAGTCTTTTTAGACATCTCAGCGACGATCGAAGAACGCAAAATGATGTTCGATGTTGTTAGAAAGGTTTCGGAAAATATAAACATTCCTTTCACTGTAGGAGGAGGAATAAGAACCGTTTCAGATGCAGTCAAATTGATTAAAGCCGGAGCAGAAAAAATTTGTATAAACTCAGCAGCAGTCGAAAATCCTAGTATTATAACTAAATGTGCGCGAAAATTGGGCTCCCAAGCAGTGATGGTTGCAATTGATGCTAAAAAACAAAGTAATTCTTGGAAAGTCTATATTCGATCTGGAACTAAACCTACTGGATTGAATGCGGTAAAGTGGGCGGAAAAAGTTGTAAAAATGGGAGCGGGAGAGATATTAGTCACAAGTATCGATCGAGATGGAACCCAAGTAGGATATGACCTTCCTCTAATACGGCTTATTTCAAGAAAAATTAATGTTCCTATAATAGCTTCTGGAGGTGCGGGATGTCTAGAGGATTTCTATAAAGCGATAAATGCAGGGGCTGAAGCGGTTTTAGCTGCTTCTCTCTTCCACAATAATATTGTTAAAATAAATAATCTTAAAAGATTTTTAAGTTATAGAGATATTAAAGTGAGAAAATAGGATTCCAAAAGTTTTTTAAAATTAAATAAAAATTTTTCTTTCATTTAACCTTATGTTCATTTAAATATCAGAATTAAATCATCAAAATGGTAAGAAATGAGAGCCAAGAAAAAAATTGACTTGATCCAGAAAATAATCGATCGATATGATGAAGGGTGTTGTTTCTATTGCGGTGGAGTATTAAACGGAGATCTTGAAGGAGATATGTTTAATGAAGTGGAAGGAAATGATTATTGTAATTATTGCGGATATTCTATCGATGTAGAAGATGACTGGGCTGAAAGTTGTATGGTAGCCATAGAAAAAGTGATAAATGAAGAAAAATTTGAACCTTAGATTAATTATAATTAAAATGTCTCAAGAGAATAATAAATTAACTTATGAAAATATTGTATATTGATCCTTCAAATTCTGGAATTTCCGGAGATATGTTATTGGCTTCATTATTAGGTCTTTTAGAAGATCCTGAAGCCATTATAGAGGAATTAATTGAAATTCAAAATTATATTAAGGGAGTTTCAAAACTTAAAATTGAGTTAAAGAAGACTTTTAGACATGAGATAAAAGTAAACCATCTTAAGATCGACATTATCGAGGAAAAATCCCACAGATCCGTTCAAAACTTAAAAGATTCTTTAAATGCCTTTATACAAGATAAAGGTTTTTCTCAAAGGGCTAAAGAATATGCCAATAGGGTATTTCAAGCTTTAGTTAAAGCAGAAGCTAAGGTTCATGATACTTTAGAAGAAAAGGTACACTTACATGAATTAAGCTCAGTAGATACATTAATAGATATAATTGGAGTAACTAAATGTTTAGAGAAGATAGGAATTTTTGATTCTACTTTTCGCATATTTTGTAATATAATACCTTTAGGGGGAGGAAGCATTAAAGGAGCTCATGGTCTGCTTCCGATTCCAGCACCTGCTACTATGGAAATTCTCAAAAATTCGAAATTGAGAGTGAAAAACGGACCCATTGAAGAGGAGTTGGTAACTCCGACAGGAGCAGCATTAGTTGCTAATTTAGACTGTTTACCAGAGAATAAAGAATTTTCAATAGAAAAAATAGTGTCCAGTACCGGTAATAAAGAGTTTAAGGATTTTCTTAATATCTTAAGAATTTATATCGGTACAGATCAAAAATCGGAAGATAATTTGGAGAAATATATCGAAGAGATAACAGTTTTAGAAACAGATGTTGATGATGTCTCAGGAGAAGTATTAGGACATTTTATAACAAAGATGAAAAAAAAGCAGATTTTGGATATTCAAATTATTCCAAGTCTTACTAAAAAAAACCGACCTAGTCATCTCATTAAGATCCTATGTCAACCTGAAGAAAAATTTAAGATCATAGAATTGATGATTAAAGATTTAGGAACATTAGGAGTTCGCTTTACCACTATCAATCGAGTCTGTGTTGAAAGAACTATTGAAACGTTGCAATTAAGTATAATGGAGGAAAAGGTTGCTGTTAATTATAAAATCTCCTATATCCAAGAAGAAGAAGGAAAATACATTATTAACATAAAGCCAGAATATGATGATTTAAAAAAAATAAGCAAAAAATTAAATTTACCTCTAAGTAAGATACAAATGTATGCTCAAAGTGAAATAAAACAATTATATAATAAATTTAAAAGCTTCTAATATATAAAGAATAGAAAAAATAAAGAAAAATAAGAAAATTTCACATTACTCTTTATTTAAAAGCTGTCTATGTGAAATTTATTTAGCAAATACTCATCTTCGAGAATCTCTTTGGAAATTTCCTTTAATCGAGAAACTTCCTTTTTGATTTTCTTTACTTCTTTTAATTTTCCTAGGTCTCTGAATATTTCCATTGCTTCGTTATATGTTTTCAAGCAGTCATCGTATTCCCCTGAAACTTCGAGGTCTTCCGCGATAAAACGCAATCCTTCGGCAACTTCAACCTTTTTCCCTAGTTTTCTCTGTAATTTCAAAGACGCCCAGTGGTATCGCAGACTTTCTACATATTTCTTGTAAACCGAATAAGTCCGACCTAAAGCTCGTAGTGCTAAAGCTTCTTCTTCAATTAAATTATTTTTGCGGCAATGATCTAAGATATTCTTTAGAAAATTAATGTTTTCTGCCGATTCCTTCTCTCTGTCTATGAAAGAAATAGCTTTTTCATAAATGTCAATAGCCTTTTTGATTTCTCCATCTTTAAAAAATTGTTTGGATCTTTCAAAAGATCCATTTCTCTCAAAAGTGGGTAGCATGTTTAACTACTTTTTTGATGTTTTGATTTTTTTCATTTATAAAATAAGTACATTATTATGTTAGTTGTTTACCTATTTAAAACTTCCTATCGTAAAATATAGATGATTATTGACCAAAAAGGGAAATTAATGAAACCATTAAATCTCAAACACTAAGGAGCTTTTCTTTCAAATGATTATTTTAATAAATTAAAAGCTCTTTAAGCAAACATAATTTTGTTTGAAAGGAGAAGTTATTTAATCTTACGATACGTAGATATAAAAAATTTACACTTTGAATAATAAATTCAAATAAATTCATTTTCTTACTGAGATAATTATTTAAGTTAAATTAACAAATTTTAGATTATAATGATTGATTGGATAATATTTCTATTCTTTATTTTAGAGACTTTAGGAATTTTAAATTTCTTTACAATCTTGGCTATTAATTTACCATTTCTCGGTATTACAAGGGCTTTTTATCTTTTTGCTTTTTTTTATTATCACAAAAATTCAATAAAGTTATCCCGGTCTCAAGATAAAATCTTCGATGGTAAAGAAAAATATCTATTTTCTTTGAAACAAATTGCAATACTTTTATTTGGGATTATTTATAGCCCATTAACTATATTTCTTGGATTTTACTCAATTCTGTTAGGCGGTTCTTACCTAAGAAAACGTTTCCACGACTTAGGAAATCGGTTTCTTAAATATTCTGGAAATTTAATCAATGTCTTAGCACCAATCTTTGGACTCATTCTTTTTATTTTTCTTGATGATATTTTCTCATTAGCTGCTATAGGTTTTTCTCTTTTAGTGTATTTGCATTACGGAAGGAGTTATTCCTCTCTAACTCTTTCAGAGATAAAAAATAAAAAGATGAAGCGAAGGATAAATAAACTGCCCTTAGCAATAAAGTTTAGCTTTTTATTCATCTTAGTCTTATTTCCCAGTGCTATTGTTATTGCTACAGGTATCTATACCAAACCTAACCGACAAGAAGTGATGATAGAGATGCGTGATGGAGTACATTTAGCTACAGATGTTTATTTTGCTCCAGGATCTTTCGGATCCGCAAGACCCGTAGTTCTAATTCGAACCCCCTATGGAAAAGAAGGATGGGCTTATGATCTATATTCCCAATTATATCTACCTCAACGATATCATTTAGTAATCCAAGACCTTAGAGGGACCTATGATTCAGAGGGAGGAAATAAATTTCTCTTATTTACAAAATCATATCAAGATGGAGTAGATACAATTGAGTATATTCTTGAACAAGCATGGTGTAATGGGAAAATTGCAAGTGCTGGTGTTTCTGCTCTAGCAATAAACCAATATTACTATGCTGGGATGAATCCAGAGGGTCTAATGGCACAGCAACTTTGGTTTGGGACTCCAGAGCTGTTTGACCATGCAATATTCCAAGGAGCATATCATCAATCAAGTGTAGAATCGTGGCTTAAAAGTACGGCACCCGAAAACTGGGAATATCAAGTTGATACAATATTCAATTATATTCCAAAAGAAAATCAAATGTTAAATTCAACTTCCTTAAGTATTCCAATTGGACCGCATTATTCTAATGTTTCTACTTATGGAATTCATGTGGGCGGTTGGTATGATCATTTTCTCCAAGGAACAATAGATGGCTATGTAGGATATGACGATTTTGGGGGTCAACGCGCTCGGGGGCATCAAAAACTAATTATGGGACCATGGACTCATGGTGCTGTTGGCGGAGGCAACCAAGGTCAACTGAGTTATCCAGACAATTCAAATGGAATGGGGTTGATTCTTAATTGGGAGCAAGAAATATTCGATGCTGCTCTTTTAGAAAAATCAATCGATTGGAATGATGCTCGTGTTGCCTATTATGTTATGGGGGATGTCGATCAAGCTTCAAAAGATTGGAATTATTGGAGATACGCATATGATTGGCCCTTAGATTATGTAGATGATGAATGGTATCTTCAACCAGATGGTGGGCTTTCAAACAAATCAATCAGCTCTCAAAATAGAGAATATTCCTATCTTTTTGATCCACGAGATCCTGTGCCAAACTTAGGAGGACAAAATCAACCTTTCGATTTGTCAGGATCTTACGATCAAAGACCTATCGAAGATCGATCTGATGTGATCATTTTTGAGACAGAGGAGTTAACTGAGGCTGTTGAGACGGTTGGGAGAATTTGGGGGCACTTATACGTATCTTCTAATTGTACTGACACTGATTTTACAATCAAATTAACAGATGTATATCCAGACGGAAGATCAATGCTAATAACAGATGGAGCACTTACTATGAGATATAGAAATGATTATACAACTCCAGAGTTGCTATCGGGGAATGAAAATGATGTTTATGAAATTATGATAGACTGTTGGTCTTCTTCTTATGTATTTGCACCCGGACATAAAATTAGGATCGCAATATCGGGTTCTAATTATCCCCGTTTCGCTGTAAATCCAAACACAGGGGCACCACTGGCAAGAGATTATTCAAATTATAATGTTGCTGATAATTCCATTTTTATTGGAAAGGACTATCCTTCAAGTATAATCCTCCCGAGACTTGTGAATATGAGTTCTACACATACTATTTCTTAATAAATTCCCTTTTTTTATTTATTTAAGCTTCTACCTCCTAATTTCTATCATTGGCTAAGATTTTACAAGAAAAATGAGCTAATCCCTAAATATAGGGATTGGACCATATAAGATTTTAGAATTACTAATTAATAAGATACCTAACAATCTACAAAATTGACTCTATAATAGAGAGAGAAAGAACTAAAATTTCAAATTTTAAATCAAAACTAAGTAAATTGTCGAAATCAAAAAAGGTTGGAATCTTTTGCTGTATGTTTATGATTTTTCTTATCTCAACAACAATGATAATAGTTTCTATGGCTCAGAGAGAAATTATAACTGATAATGAAACTATTAATCCCAGTGGAACGGAAGGAAAAGCATTTGTAGTTTATAGCCCCGAACTAAGTAATTTTCAGAAAGATGTAACTTATGCGTTTATTGACGGATTAGAATCGATCACCTGGAGTATTGATGTGACTACTGCTAGCAGTCAAACTCCCACTGAATTATCAACTTACGATTTGTTAGTTCTAGGATCTGTGACTTATGGAAATGAATCTCACGATTCTATGAACAACTATTTACAATGTTTAGGAGATTTGGATGGCAAAAAAGTAGCATCCTCTCTTTTTGGACGTTTATTATAAAAATTGTCATATAAATTACTGATCTTATGGGCAGTTGTCAAAAACGAGCTGATAAAAAGTATTAGAAAATTGGGAAATTTACTGATATTTTTGCTTACTGATGACTAGTTGGCAGTAATTATGTTAGTGTCAGGTCATTACTGATTTTGTGACATTTTTTAATTACTGATCACATTTTTCTCTAGTTTTTCAGATCTTGAGGATGGATATATTGCCAGGAAGAGGAATTAATGTACTTCATTAGGCGGATTATTGGATACAATAGGCGATTTTGTTTGATCTTTTCGGTTACTTTTGCGTTAGTACTAAAAGGTATTTATCCTTTCTGGGTTTTACTTTTAATGCTATTCATGTTTTTACAGTTCTTGCTTTCCTCAATGTATATAAGAGAGTTAATCTATGATCCATTAGGGAAATATTATGGCGCATTTTTGATGATAATGCTTTTCTTTACATTAATAGATATAAAACATTATCTCTATCACTTGATACCATTAAGTATATTAACCTATACCCTTTTTTCTCTAGCCACTAGGGCTTTATACTTATCTAAAATTTTCAAAACTGACTGAAAAATTCTTGATACTAATAAAAAAGAAACTTTAAAAGAAGATTAAAGTAAAGAGATCGTATCTTTCAAATTAATTCCTATTATTTTTTGTTCCCAATCTTTTTCCTATTCCATAATAAAGCAGTAAAATACTTGGAATGATACTAGCGATTCCTATGCTAATCAAAATATAAGTTAGGAGATTAGATATATAATTTCCCAAAAATGTTGAATACAAGTAGATAGCAAGTCCGCAATACCCAATTACAAAATAAAGCCATCTTTTTTTGAGTTCTGGATCCTCAAATATATGGTAGAGTTTGATTGAGGTATAAAAGATGGGAATCGTAGTAATTATAGTCAATACGAGATAAATAAATATTAAGTAAGATAAGCTCCATTTGGGATACCAATTTGTAGAAGGATTATTCTGTATCCCATCAAGTGGAATAAAAAGAAACATTAGACTAAGAATAGCTCCATATGTAATAATTATTAGAAATTGCTTTTTTTCATTCATTGCTGCTTCCGATTTTAAAAGGATGAGATTGAGTAGCAAAAGAAAAATTGGCGCAATACATATAGAGAAATTTGTGAAATAGGTGAGTAATTCAGTAATAAATTCGATAAAAATGAAAGCATAAATCATATTAAGGATAATTCCAATCGCTCCAAAAATATAGAATAAGCTAAGATATAGATGGATTTTTTTTCTTCCTCGAGCTAAAGATTTATAGCTTAGGAATAGAAAAACAACTAAAATCATTCCTTGATATATAAATACTTGAGTCATTCGTTCAAAATCCATGTATATCACAATTTTTGAGTAGAGTTGAAATATGTATTCAAACTTAACTAACATATAATAATATTCTTTCTATTTAGGTTTATCTCACACATTTGACAATTTGGTACGTTTTACATAAAAGTATATATCCCAAGAGACAATTACTTTGATAGATTTATTTAAAACTATCCATGTGATTTAGAAAAAATCCTTAAATAGCGTCAAATTTGTTGAAAATTATTACATGATTTCTAATTTCCTTATCACGAATCTATATTCATAGAGATCCGATATAAACGATAAGGGTAGAATCCATGCTCCCTTAATTACCCTTTTTATTGATTATTTAAAGAGTGAACCCAAAAAACCTAAGGAAAAAAATTGAAATAAAAAAACCTAACTGACAAGGGCAGCAGCCATCCCATAATACACTTTTTTTTAAAAACTTACGAAAATGTAAAAAAAGTCAAAAAAACTCCTATCTAACTACGTTAGCCATCCAATGATACACTTTTTTAAAGATTTATACAATTGTAAAAAAAGTTAGAAAAAATGGGAAATCTTTCTTTTTTCTCTTTTTTAAATCATTTGGTTCTAAATGTATCTTTCTCTGTCGGATACTAAGAAGGAAATTGAAAGTTACATGAAATTTTTAATGAGTTTCATGATTTTTATGATTTTTTTAGATTAGATATAAAAATAAATGATTCTTTTTAAGAAGTCCTTATGATGATTGAAGATATGAGATTCTTTTAAACCGAAAATGCTGATAAAATTAGGGAGTATATCATTGTATATGCCAATATCATCAAAAAGTGAATGATCGCAAATATCCCTCCTGTTTTTAGCAAGCGTCTATAATTTAAATTCTCCACATTGTGTTTTCTTGCTAAATTCAGTGTTAAAAGATCACACGCAGAACCTTGAGGTAAAAAGTTACCCGCCATATTAACACCACCTATAAAAGCAATAATGATTGGATTTGGAAAAAGACTAGCCCCTACAATTTCGGAAATAATTGGTAGAAGGATTATTGTGACGGGGGTACCAGCAAGAAATGCAGATAAAAGGGAAGAAAGAGCCAACACTATTAAAACAGCGAGATAAATGTTTTCATTTATTAAATCCAATAAAAATTCAGAGATCATTTCTGAAAAACCAAAAACTGCTAGTGAATTTGAAAGTATAAACAAAATTGCAAAAATGATAAGAATTCTCCATGTAATCTCATTCCTTAAATCTGAAAAATTAGACTCTTTTGAATGAATAATTAGCAAAAGAGCAGCAGAAAAGAGAGTAACCAAGGCAGGTTCAAACCCCAAAAACATAAAAAAAAAAGCGCCAAGGAGAATAGCAACTGTCATTAAAAAATACTTTTTATTTTCAATTACTATATTAGGTTCAAGCATTGAGAGAAGAATTTTTTTATTTTTTTCAGTTGGTTTTTCTTCTTTATTTACTAGAAAAACATCTATCAGAACCATAGTAAGGATTAAAGTAGCAATAAATAATAATCCCATATTGGCAAAGTATTCTCCAAAACCCCAACCAAATTCTTCTCCAATTATTAAATTTTTTAAACTAGAAACGGGGGTGAGGATGGCTCCAATATTTATTGTAATAGTCATCCCCATCATATACGTTCCAGGAGGTATCTCTAAAATGCGACATGTCCTATAAATCAAGGGAGCTAGTATTAAGGCTAGAGACAAATCCTCAATAAAAGCAACCATGATAGCTGTGAAGATACTAATTATATAAAAAAATAAACGGTTATTACCTTTAGTTACGTGAATCAATTTAATTGCGGTATAATGTAAAACCTTGTTATAATTTACATAGTAGATGATTATTTGTATGGCAAATATAAAAATTAGAGTGTCAAAACTGATGAAACTTATAATTTCTTCCACTTGAAGGCCTAATGTGAGCATGTAGAGTATTGCTATAATTCCAATAATTAACCCAAATGGAAAATAATCAACTTTATCTTGAGAAAAAAAAGCCATCAGAATTGCAAATAGCGATAAAATAACAATAATAGCTGTAATATTCATTCGATTGGGAAAATTGTTTTTATCTATTAAAACTTATTAGGTTTACAAGAATCTATACGATTCATTAATATCTTTCTACCATATTCTTGTCTTAGAATATATTTACTTCTTGTTTTTCTATGTCATTTTTGAATATTTATTTTTGTAATTTAAAACTATTCTTTATTTGTTAATCTTATAAAGCCATTTCTATTAATCTATTAAGTAAAAATAGAAAAGAAAGAAAATTAATGTTTTTTTCTGATTCTTTTTAAGAAATCGTGATCTGGCCTTCCTTTTTTATGAATCGCCAATCCTAAAGCATCCTCGGCTCCCTCCATAACCATCTCACTTATCGTTGGATGAGAATGAATTACTTCTCCAACATCATGGACTGTTAAGCCATACTGCATTGCTAAAGCAATCTCTGCAATCAATTCTGGAGCCTCAGCTCCAATGCATGAAGCACCGATTATCTTTCCGGTCTCTTTGTTTGCCAAGATCATAATAAAGCCTTCTTCTTCACCCATACATTTTGCTTTTCCAAGGGATGCGAACGCAAATCTCCCCATAGCAACATCTATACCTTGATCTCGGGCTTGAGATCTCCTTAAACCCACAGAACCAATATTGGGATTCGTGAATATTGTTGCTGGAACGACTGAATAATCTGTGGTTTCGGGTTCTACGGGAAAACCTCCAAGATCCGATAAAGCATTTGCTACTGCAACATCACCTTCATAACTGGCTACATGAGCAAGCATTACTCCACCGGTAACATCTCCAATAGCATAAATTCCTTCAACAGCAGTTTCAAGAGTATCAGCATTTACTTGAATTGCTCCTCTTTCTGTCTCAATACCTATTTCTTCAAGGCCTAAACTACTTGATTCTTTGGCTCTTCCAATTGAGATTAAGCAATAATCTGCTTCGAAGGTGTTCTTCTCAGCTTGATCAATTTCATCCCTAGGAACATCCGCAGAAACAGTAGTAGCTTTTACTCCATCACCAGTATTAACAACTTCTAACACATTCTGTGATGTATGAATCGTTATATCCATTTCCTTAAATTTTTTCGTAAGTTCCCGAATAACCATTCTTTCTTCAGTAGCAATTGGATTTGGTAAATATTCAAGCATTTCTACTTCGCTTCCAAAGGTTCTAAAAATATTAGCAAACTCACATCCAATTACTCCAGCACCTACAATCAATAATTTTTTCGGAACACTTTTCCATTCAGGATGGAGAATATCATCGCTTGTAAGAATACGTTCATGATCTATATTAAATGCGGGAATCATAGCAGGCGTTGATCCTGTACCTATAATTATTCTTTTAGCTTTAATTGTGGTATTTTCCTCGCCTTCAACGAGGATTTCAAATCCTTCTTGTTTATTTCCACCTACAATTTTTCCGTGTCCATAAAAGATATCATTCTTCCAGCCTTTCTCCAATTGTTCAATCCCATCAACGAGTTCTTTCACTACTTTATTCTTTCGTTCTACGGCCTTCGAAAAGTTTAATTTCATATTATCTGCACAATTTTCAACACCGAATTCTTCTCCGTGTTCTTGGATCTTCTGTATCAAGGCAGATGAGGCATAAAGAGCTTTTGTTGGTATACAACCCCAGTTTAAGCAAGTACCACCCATTTTTTCCTTCTCAATTAGTGCGACCTTGGCACCAAATTGAGCTGCTCGAACTGCTGCATGATAACCCCCAGGACCAGCACCTATTACTGCTATGTCGTAAATTTCTTCGCTCATAAAATTTTTTCAACCTTTTCTTATTAGTAATAATTTGAAATATATTATGAAGGAAAATTATGCAACTTATTTTAAGTTTAAT
>CAZZIC010000017.1:0-40342 GCA_964653985.1 uncultured archaeon
AAAACACACCATAACGCACAATACGCTTGACAAACCTCTGACTTTTTCTTTTATTTTTTTATTAAAAATTAATTAACCTTCTTTATTGAGTCTCTATTTGATTCTAAATGATTCTATCAACCTAACAAAATTCTGGAGTAATAAAAAATAATAATTAAAAAATAAAGTTAATTTAACAGTTCAATTTTTGGGTATCATTGATAATATTGGGTATATCCACCAGGAGTTTCAGATAATTGCTGTTTTTGATATTGTTGAGCCTTTTCTGCTAATTCAAGCATTTTTTCTTTAATTTCTTTGCCTTCTTCCAAAAGTTTAGAAGTATCAATTTCAAGATTATACATCTCATTTAATTTATCCAAGATCGCGGCAGCACCTTCTGGAGTTGGAATCTGATATACAGGGGTAAACAATACGAACGCATTTAATCTATTAGAAAGTGCTTCATTAAGGATAGTTGCTTCGGGACCGACAATAATACCTTTCTCAACTTTTGACATTTCAAATTTTTTAAGGTCTCCCATCATTATCTCTTCGGCGGCGTAATATACTGGAAATTCTTCAATCATACCTTTCTGTGGAATGCCTTGAAAAGTTATTATTTTAGTAGCTTTTACATCCTCAGATAATGCCCAATTACAAATAGTTTTTGCCAAATCGTTATAGGCAGAAGGAATTTGAAAAGGGACCTCAGAAATCCCTAAAATAATATTCTTTTGAGCAGAATAATAAATTCTAAATGGATTTTTTAAAATTCCATCATAAAATACACTTATTGGAGGTAAAAATTCACTTGTTAAAAACCCAATTTCCTTCATGTCATCAATTTGATCTATGATATTATTCCCAATGATAGGTCCGATTAGCCCAATTCCAGCGAATCCCAATATCATTGTTGCCCCTTCTTTAATCGGCGTCTCGAAATCATTTATAACTATTTTACTCTTCTTCCCAGCATCGCATACATACTCTTTTTTTGTCATTTTTTTTACAACTCAATTTTTAGATTCTATTATATTAATATATATAATACTATAGTTTTAACAAAAATATAAAAGGATATTTAAAAGAAAAACATTTTTACCTTCTCTTCAGAATACTTAAGAGAATTAGAGAAGGTAAGATTTAAACTATAAATCTTTTGTTTGTTTGTCATCTTTTGAATTTACAAGAATAAATAAAATTTAAAATATTATTGATAATATTCGGTATAACCTTCCTCTCCTGATTCTTGAAGCTGTTTGCGTTTGTATTGTTGAGCTTTTTCTGCCAGATCCATCATTCGATCTTTTATTTTCTTTCCTTCCTCTAAGAGCTTAGAAGTATCGATATTTAAATCATATATTTCATTAAATACATCTATTATGGCAGCTGCTCCTTCAGGTGTGGGTATCTGATATACAGGCGTAAATAGCGCAAGAGGCTTTATCCGATTGGTTAAAGCTTCATTCAAAATAGTTGCTTCAGCTCCAGCGATGATACCTTTATCCACTTTTTCTACACCCTTTTTCTCCAGATGGTCAACACTAGGGTCTTGAGCAGCATAATACACCGGAAATTCTTCAATCATACCTCTCTTGGGAATTCCTTGAAAGACTACTAAATCCTTTACTTTTACTTCAGCCAAAGCCCAGCTACAAATTGTTTTAGAAAGATCATTATAAGCGGATGTAATCCTAAAAGGAACTTCGCAGATCATCAAAATCATATTTGTTTTTTCGGAATAAAAGATTCGAAACGGATGCTTTAAAACTCCATCGTAAAATACACTGATTGGTGGAAGATAAGCAGATGTAACAAACCCGATTTCTTTCATATCTTCAATTTGATCAATCATAGTATTTCCAATAATCAGTCCAAGAAGACCCACTCCAGCAAAACCAAGAACTAACGTCGAATTCTCTTTTATCTCAACAGATCTATCTTCAATGATAATATTACTTTTTTCTCCTTTTTCAGAAACATATTCAGTCGGTACCATTTAACTCACTTACCTTGTTTGTTTATTTTATATTTCCAGAATTTTTAATTTTCCAAATAAGAGTATTATTGAGTAAAATATAAAAATTGTATTTATAATTTTTAGATCTTTATGAAGGTAAAAAGAGAAACCAGCTCTTTGAAAAAGGATTTTTTTAATTGAGTTTTACATTTGAACAAAATTCTGTAATAATGTAATTTTTTATTAAAAAAAATATTAAATAGTATACAATAAATAATTAAATAATTAAACTTAACCATTTGAGAGATTTAACGTGCTACTAGAATTAAAAAATATTACGATTCCAACTTTTGATAAGCGATGTGTAATCGTTAATGACATTAGCTTTGGAGTCGAGGAAGGATCAATTCATGCGATACTAGGACCGAATGGTTCGGGAAAATCAACTTTAGCTTATTCTGTAATGGGATTAGAAAATTATGACCCATCGGATGGAAAAATCTATTTCCAAGGAAAAGATATAACCGACCTTTCAATCTCAGATCGTGCGAAATTAGGGATTACGCTTGCGTGGCAAGAACCTGC
Source organism: uncultured archaeon (assembly GCA_964653985.1). GTDB lineage: Archaea > Asgardarchaeota > Lokiarchaeia > Sigyniarchaeales > SOKP01 > CAZZIC01. The sequence goes on from CAZZIC010000017.1 coordinate 2,528, forward strand.
CCGAATTGAAGGTTTATCAGTAAGAAAATATATTTCATTAGGAATAAAGGACAAAAATGATTTAGAAGAGAAGGTAAGAGATGCCCTCAAGATTGTAAATTTAGCTCCCGAGGAATATATTAATAGATTTATTGATGAATCATTAAGCGGGGGAGAGCGAAAAAGAATTGAACTAGCCGCAACGATAGCTATGCGCCCTAAATTAATAATATTGGATGAGCCTGATGCTGGGCTTGATATGATAGTTATCGAAGATTTCTTAAACATATTCAATAAAATTAAGCAACTTAAAATGACCATACTTTTAATCACTCACCGAGAAGATATCGGTATGGTCGCAGATTACGGTACTCTGCTATGGCAAGGAAATATGGTAATTACAGACGAATTTCCTAAAGTAATGTTGAAATATTGTCGAAAGGCAGGATTAAAAAATATTTGTGAACGAACAACATTTCAAGATGCAGAAGAATGTTATGGAGAGGATTACTTTGAAAAAATGCTTTCAGAGGAGGATATTTAATGAAAGATTCCGAATATCCCCAAGAGATATTAGATAGCTTGAAAGATTACAATATTGATATCAACGAGTTCATTCCAGGTCATGGAAAAGGTGCAAAACTCTTATTAAACTTCAATTCAATCACAGGTATCGAAGAAAGGGAGGGAGTGGTATTAAAAGCAAGAGAGATTGAAAATGGAATAATTGCCGATATAATCATTAAAGAGGGGGCGAAAATAGAGGATCCTGTACACTTGTGTTTCGGAGTAAATAAACAAACGGGTGTTCAAGAATTATTTCCAAGAATCATTGCTGAAGACAATTCGGAGGTTAAAATTCAAGCTCATTGCAGTTTCCCAAATGCGAATGGGTTGATACACAAAATGTTTGCACATTATTACATTGGCAAGAATTGTAAGTTTACCTATAGTGAAACTCATTATCATGGAGAAAAAAGTGGTGCTACTGTGGCTCCCGTCGGCTATATGTATGTGGGAGAAAATAGTATTTTTGAGAATAATTTTACCTTAACGGAAGGGACTCCAGGGAAAGTAAGAATTTTGCTCGATATATATGCGATGAAAAATAGCGTTGTGAGATCTACCGTAAAAGCATTTGGCAAAAATAAGAAAGACACGATAAGAATTCGGGACTCGGTCTTTTTAGAAGGGGAAAATTCTCGTAGTGTGATTAAAATGAGAGCGGCAGCTAAAAATGGTGGTGAAGTTTTAATGTATGGTATCACAGAAGGAAATGCCCCCCGTTGTAATGGCCATGTTGAGTGCCAAGAAATCGTGTTAGGAAAGGGATCCATATGTAGAGCAAGACCATTTATAAGAGCAATTGATCCGACCTCTACAATCTCGCATGAGGCATCGTTAGGAAGATTTCCACAAAAGTGGTTAAATGAACTTGAAGCTAAAGGTTTGACGGAAGAAGAAGCTACAGAGATTCTTATAGAAGCCATGCTTCAAGAAGAGAAACCTCAAAAGTTATCTAAATAATATAATACATTAAATTATAGAAACAAAGTAGGTATAGAAAATGGGAAAAAATAACGTTAAAGAGGGAGAAAAGGCTCCTTTATTTACGCTTGAATCATATAACGCAGGAACCATTAACTTAGAAGAATTGATCGGAGAACAGAAAATTGTGCTTATATTTTCAAGGTATTTTGGATGTCCAATTTGTCAAGTGGATCTAAGAAGCCTTCTTCAACGAAAAGAAGAAATTACATCAAAAGGAGCCAAAATACTGTATATAACTCAATCTGGTGGAGAAGTTGCAGAAGAATATATCAAAGCAAAAGATATTGAATTTCCGGTAATACCCAGTTCTAAAGAGAAATTATATAAGGAATATGGATTAGGAATGATGAATCCCAAGGCTCTTGTCCAAATAAAAAGTAAATTAAAAGAAGCAAGAGAAGAGGGAATCGAACATGGAGAATTCGAAGGATGGGAAAAACAAGGTCCCGGACAGTTTGTTATTGATGAGGAAGGAAAGATCATTCATGCGCAAAAAGGTTGGTTGGATATTGACAGTATATTAGACGTTCTCTAAATAAGGAATTTCTAAATAAAATTATTTAAAATATTAAATAATAATTCATCGTGAGTAAATAAATGAAAGAAGAGACAAAATACAATCAATACAGATTCAAAGGAAAAATCACAGTTGATGAAATACAACCTTGGTTTGACTTTGATCGCGGAAAACAATGGGATGAAAGAGAGGTTCCATGGCCCCTTGAGAATAAAGTTAGAAGACAAATTCTTATTCAGTTAGCCCATAAAGGTCCTATGTCCTTTGAGGAGATTTATGATGAGGTAAACTTTTCGCCAAAACCGATATTAATTTCAGAGCAAGAATATAAAACTGGTGTAAAATACCAATGGAATAAAGAAACATTGGAAAATCACTTATTAAATTTAGAATGGTATTCATTGATCACAAAAAAAGAAGATAAATACTTAACAACCTTTCCTGTATTGGATGTTAAAAACTTAAATGAGATTGATAAATACATAGAACTGTTAGCGGAAAAATGGAATGTTATTATTAAAGAAGAGAAGGAAAAAATTGAAGAAGAGCTAAATAAATTTGATTCTGATAACGCTCCATTGTTTGAAATCATCCTTGAAAGAACGCTTGAAAAATTACATCTCATGTTAAAAAAGGAAGGAATGTTGCCAGATAAGCCAAATTTAAAAGCTCTATGGGCGGAACAACTCAGAGACATAAAATTTGAAGAATGGGTCAAAAAAAATTTTTAAGTTCTTTTTTATTCTTTATTAATAGGTTAATTGGATTTTTAGAATTTGAATCTCAGCGCAAGTTTATTATCTCAATTCTATAATCGAAAAGATTATATAAAAAAAAATTAAACTTTATAAAGAGATTCCAAATTTTCTGTGAAATAACGTTCAATAAAAAAAGTTCTTTAAAAAAATTATATAATAAAAAATCTGAAATGCTTGATATTGACAGTGAAATTGTAGAGCTGCTAAAAGTGCTCGGAGATTCCACCAGGTTGGGAATTTTACAATATATTAAAAATGAACAACAAACAGCCACAGTGATACAAAAAAAACTTAATAAATCGCAATCCACCATTTCTCAGCATCTCAAGATACTCTTAGATGCCGATCTAATTGAATATACAAGAAAGGGCAAAAAAAAGCTCTATAGTATTAAAAACCGAGAAATTCTAAACATTATCGCAATGATTCAAAAATTCATTGTTGAGGAAAAGAAAAAAGAACTTGAAGAATATTCTAAACTTGATATATATGATACTCTTCTTTAAGTCTTATTTATAGTCTTATTTATTTGCCTACATCCTATATTTCATTCTCCTTTAGTATTCAGATGACTCTAGATGAAATAGATAGTAGCTGTAAAACTTATTAAATAAGAAAAAGGAAAAATAGAAATTTAAAACTATAGGAATCGATGTTAAGTTTACTCAGGATTGGCTAATTCTTCTTCTGTAAGAATACAGAGTTTCTTTAACGGACAATCACAATTTTCAAAGTCCATATCAATCGGGAGCACGAAGTCATCAAGAACATCATTTATAATGTCCATTCGTACTGTTAAAACGATTTCATTATCTCTAAAAAATTCATTGACGATTTTATCAATTGTAGTTAATTTCCTGCTAGCCAGTATTACACTTACATTAAAGTCTCCGCTTAACCTAAAGGCATTTAACATAAAGGGACATTTTTCTACGATTTGTAACATTTCATCCGGTCTATTTGTTTTTAATTCAATCTTCGCTAAATAGAAATCCTTTGCAGCTCGTAAATTTAATCCTGCTTGAAACTGTAATAGTCCCGCGTCTTCAAGTCGTTTGATACGCATTCCAACCGTTGGTTGCGACCTATTTACATGCTCTGCGATCTCTGTGTGTGTGATATTAGGTTCTTTTTGAATTAATTTAATGATCTCTTGATCTATATCATCCATCTCAAATTTTTCGCCAATCATAATGACCACTTTTTTAGTTCGGTATATTATAATATAACAATACAAGCATATTTAAACATTAGGGAATATGATCTTGAAATATTTGAGTACCTATTTTATGCCAAATTAGTATGCCAGAAAGTTCTGTCTCAATTTAAAGGGTTCGACTATAAGCCATGAAAATCTATGTCAAGAGCAGTGGAGTCATCATTTCTACTCGACATCGTGTAAAGAAAAATAGGGTTCAAATCTTCAAAATAACAAGCATAAATTAAGCTTGTCATGACTTCTGGGGCGGTATCGGTTTTGTTGTAGATACCAGAAATTGCATTTATTAATTCGATTATAACCCTTGTGCGGGTTTCAATCTAAATACAAGACATGTTTCCATACATTTGTTGATAAAAACCTTCAAGAAGGAGGCTATGGAGTCCTTTTAACAAAGGATCACCTTTATAGGGACTTTAGGTATAACCCCAATCTTAAAATCCTTTGTATAATCTATAATAGAGAGGGACACGCTGTTTTTAACCTTGAGAATGCATTTTTTGCTTACATCACCTTCTTAAGGCATCCCGATGTTAAAGGGGCAACCAAAAAGATTCCATTTGAGATCCAGAAATGCTTATGGTTTTTATATCTGATTAAGAAGTAAAAGAGAGTATGTTTTTTTCAGCTTAATCATAAGCATTTAGAAAAATCCCAATCTCAAATATGGACGTAAAGAAAGTTAGATATCAAGATCTAAGGCTTTAAGGAAAGTCTCTATTTCTAAGATTTTTTCGATCGAAAGGTTTATATATCACTACATCGTTATATATAGATATAACAAACTATCGAAATAAACAAGAAAATTTCTCAGAAAATTTTCGCAATAATTTTTCTTCACGAAATTTTCAAAAAATTTTCAAAAAAGTTTACAACAATTAAATTTGAGGAAAAATAAAATATGATGAGTACAAACGTTAAAATAGATAGTGTAGACAAAAATATTATCAAGTTAATTCAAAGGAATCCTAATATGACTCACACAGAGATTTCAAAGAATGTAAACCGTAGCCAGCCCACAGTAGGGATGAGAATTCGAAAACTTGAAGAAATAGGGTTATTACAATATCAAGCAGGGATTAACATCAAAAAAGCAAACATGGTTGTTGCTAAAGTTGACATTCAGACTAATAAACCCGAGAAAGTTTTAAAATTCATCAAAAAATGTCCGCATTATTTGAATGCCTTTAGGATTAGCGGAACCGTAAATTTAAGTATTTTATTAGTGAATTCGAGCTTGGATCATCTTTATGACATTGTAAATAAACATTTCAGAGAAAACCCAAATATCATTACTGTTGACATGGATATTGTCACCGATGTAGCCAACGACTTTGTTCTACCTTTAGAGTTTGTTTGTCAAAATAAGGATTGCTGTCTAAGGGGAAAATGCGGAATTAATACGTAAAAATTCTTTTTTTCAATTTTTTTACCTAATTGTTCTTGTTACCCAGAAAAGTTGCTTTTTTTTTCATCTTTAGAAGATCTATTTAGAAATTATATCAAATGTATTAATTTAGATCCGTTTGTGAATATTTTAATTTAAATAACCTAGACATTGATCTATGTTTCTCGCTAAGGTTGATATCCGAAAAAATCAGCCCAAAAAATTTTTACAATTTGTCAAAAAATGGCTCTATTATTTAAATGCATTTAGAATCAGTAGAACAACAAATTTAAATGTCCTATTAGTTAATTCTCGTTTAGAGAATCTTTATAATATTGTAAATAAACATTCTAGAGAAAACTCACAATAATTACTGTAGGTATGGATATCATTACAGATGTGGTGAATCATTTTTAGAAAAATTTTCCAATATTTCATACCATTTAATCTTTTTATTCTTGTAGCAAAATATCAAAATTATAATTTATATAGCTTAGGTTTGTTATACTTATACAAAAATTTTTACTCCTCAAAGTTCCTATAAATTAAGGTTCCTCTCAATTCTTCCCAAAAGGAAATTAAAATTCCAAATTCTTTTTCTGCTTTAATATTTAAATCTTTGATCACAAAAGCTTGAACTAATTTTTTCTTTAAATATTGACCAAATAAACTAGGGATAATACTTTAAAATATCTATGGAAGGAAGATTCATAATATTTTACAAGACTATGGAAGAGCTAAAAATATGACTAAATACCGGAGTGTAAGAATTCCTGAAGATTTAATTAATAAAATCCAAGAGATTATCGATGAATGTAGAAAGCTGGGATATCGAAGTCATTCAGAATTCATAATTGATGCAACAAGAAGGAGAGTTGAAAATTTCATTGAAAAGCCCTTAAAATGAAACCTTAATTTATTAAATATTTTTTTTTCTTAAATAATAAGTATTTAAGTTAAGTGAATAAAGTTACTTAATAGAACCATTAAAAAATCTTTTATTTTCACCTCAATCTTTATCCTTGATGAGTAAACTTATAAAATCCTTGATTTATCGATGGAGAACTAATATTTGAAAAAGTAAAACATCTCCTCACATTATAAAATTTATAGACAAATTTTAAATAAAAAAGCTTAATTGCTTTAATGTAGATGAAACTTAACATTACAGAATAATATATTTTGACCTCTTATTAATTTTAAAATTAAGACTTAGAAAAATGATGAAAGAATTGAATCAGACTCAAGAACAGAACAACAGCAATTCTCCCAAAAAGATTCTTATTATGGGTCTTGATAACGCTGGAAAGACCTCCATTGTCTTAAGTCTTAAGGGACATAAGAATCTTCTAACCTTTTACTCTCTTAATCCCACAAAGGGAATTAACATTGTAAATGTTGAAGCATTAGACTCACGCTTCAATATATGGGATTTTGGCGGGCAGAAAGTATACCGATCTAAGTATATGGAGGATTTTGGAAATTATATTAAAGGTATAGGGAAAATCATCTATGTATTGGATGTACAAAACGAAGAGAGATATGAAACTGCATTGGGATACTTAGCTCAAATTGTCGAAAAATTAAAGAAGCATAACTTAAATGTTGATTTTTCTATATTTTTACATAAATACGATCCTGGAATAAAGTTTAACACATCCAAGATTCAGAGGCTAGTAAAAAATATTAATAAAAAAATGGATGATGCTCCCTTCCCCTATGAGATATATAAAACAACTATCTATACCACATTTTCCAAAACTCCTATTTTTATTGACTAAAATCAAGTTCTTTCATAAATTTTTTATGTTATATATAGATGTTAAAAATTATATTTTAAACTCTTACGCCTTGTTTTCCTATTTTCTTTATTTCCTCGGGAAATCTCTTTTTAAGATCATTGTCCAAGGAAAGTAATCTCAAGGAAGGTAAACGATGGAGAAATGAAGGAAACCTTTCGAGCGGATTGCCCCCTAAAATTAATTCCTCAAGAGAGAAAAGGTTCCAGAATGACTCAGGGAGCTCTTTAAGGTTATTTCCACCGAGGTTGAGAAATCTAAGCTCCATAAGATTACCTATTGAGTAAGGAAGTCTTTTTAGTCGGTTGGATGACAAATGGAGATATTTCAAACGGGTGAGGTCTCCGATAGTCTCGGGAATTGTCTTAAGGTAATTTGCATTGACTCCCAAGTCTTCCAAGCGCGAGAGACTCCCGATCTCGTCGGGTAAGGAAATCAGTTTGTTCCTATGAAGAGACAAGTCGACCAGATTTTCAAGGTCGCCGATAAATGGGGGAAGATGCATGAAATTATTACCTCCCAATGTTAACTTTTCTAATTTATGAAACCTTTTTAAAAACTCGGGAAATTCGTTGAACTCAGTTTGCGTAAGCGCAAGGTCACGTAGTGAGACAAGTCTTTTAAAAGAATCTGGAAGGTTTTTAATTTCATTTCCGTATAAATTTAAGATTTCTAAATGTGCGAGCCTTCCGATAGTCTCGGGCAGCCTTGTCAGACGGCAGTGGAGGAGACCGAGTCCCGTGACATTACCGCTGGCGCTGACAAATTGCATTTCAGAAAGAATCCTCCGATTAACATGGGTAAATTCCTTAACGGTCATATCCTCAATCTCACGAAGAACCTCGACCTCCACCTTATAAATCTCCGCACCCCTAAACCATACCTTCTCGTTGACCATTTTAAACTCGGTTACCTCTTTTTTATTATATTAAATTTTAGTAGGTTTATTAATCTTAATTATCTAAAAGGAATACACCTATAAAAAAAGGAGAGTTCGGGACTTTTCTAATACCCGATCATTACCCTGTATTTCTCTATAAGTTCTCTTGGGACGAGCGAGTCGAAGGGAATATCTGCACGGGATCCTTTAACATCGGGATGTCTTAAGAAGGCAATATACGCGATCCTTCCTCATCGACGATTGGGTCCTCAAGAAAACAACATAATCTAATAGTATATATTACCTAATTTTTTTTTCCATTCTTACTTTTTTATTAAAGAGATTTTACTTTAAGCACAGTTTTATTGGCATTTTTATTCGGGAGGAGTTCTTTTACATCTAAAATCTCTTCGAAAAACCACGATTCGCTAGAGATGTGTATTTTCGGTCTTTCGAACTTCCTAATGAAAAAAGTATGGGAGATGTAGCGACCCAAAAGCCACGAGACCCCCAATTTATACCGGTTTTTTTGAAGATTTGAAATACATTTTTCCTTACACGATATCGAGCAGAAATAATGAATCCACTCTTCTTGACAGATATTTTCGTGGGTTACGATCACATCGGGTCATATAGTAGTAATTCTTTCGATATATTTAAGAGAAAAAACCCATAAATTTAAATTATCAGTAAATGGTATCGTTATTAGATTGAAAGACTTAGAAAAAAGAACAGGTTATTGTGAAGTTTGTAATGAACCTTTAGGTCATTTAAAGGGAGACTCTTTAATTTTTTGCTATAAATGTGAGGGTTATCAAAAAGTAGAGATTCAGAAGAGTATAGCTAGACTTTCAAGGCTTTTGGAGAGGAAAAGGCAAGAATTTAAAGAAAAAATGGAAGAAAGCGATATTCCAAGATACTTGAATAATTATCTTGACATTGGTGAAGGAATCCTAAATGTCCATTCGGAGGATCGGAGGAATTTTTTACTCTCTTCTCTTGATAAGACCAAACCATATTTTCTGCCCTCTATAAAAAAAGGGGAATATGAAAATAGTTTGATCTCTTATAATTTAGAGTTTTTAATTATTGCGAACTTAGGCATTAAATGGATCTTAGAAGATCATAATTTTTTATATGAATATGGAACAAATTATAACACTTCAATTTAAGTTAAAGAGATTTTTAACTTGAAGAATTCAATATTTGATTTTATGTATATTTTTTTAGAGTATTTTCCTACAAAATGATTTGAGTTGAGATCCAAAAATATAATAAATATTTAATTTGAATGAAGTTAATAGTTAAATATTCATATTTTCTATTTCAATTTAAAACTGGAACTTTTTAAAGAATGAAAGATCAACCACAAATTTTCGTAATAGATGATAATCCCGACATTCTCGATAATATCAAACTTATCTTAGAAAACGAGGGTTATGAAGTGAGGGCATTTATTAGCCCAAAAAACGCCTTAGAATTACTTCTGAAAGGGAAAGAAATCCCTGATTTAATAACATGTGATATTAAAATGGCTGAAATGTCGGGTTATGAATTTTATAAAAGGGTTAATCAATATCCTGTTTTAAATAAGATACCATTTGTCTTCTTAACAGCTTTATCTAAACCTGAGGATGTCCGGCTGGGGAAAATGTTAGGAGCTGATGAATATATCACAAAACCTTTCAAACCTGCCAATCTTTTATCTACAATTTCGGGTAAGATTCGGAGGTATAGAAAATCACGTTTTGTTAAGGAAAATTTAGAGGATATTCTTTCTAGATCAAATATAGTTATGAAATCTTCATTACCTTCTGATCAAAAGGATGAAGTTTTCTTATTCTTTATGAAATGGGATGAAAAAGAGGGACCAAAATTAGTCAAGTATCATCCCGATAGGAAAATCGATCACAACACTCTAAACAGCGTCGGAAGTCAACTTTTTCAAGCATTTAACTCGGTTTTCAATAAAGAGGAATTAAAATTAGAGGAAAGTGAAGAAATTTTGGTACCCGTAAGAAATATTGATAAAACGGCTTATTTAAACTTTTTCAGGTATCAAGAGAAGGAGAATGAGAGGGTCTTTATGTTAGGAACTATTGCTCCGGAAATATCTTATCTCCATTCTTTACAGATTAAAAAGGTTTTAGAGAAGATAAGACTGCTAATTATTAAAGGGAAAAATTGGGACATTAAGGAATATTGGAAAAAAAGTCTCGATATATTAATTGAGCATTCACTTTAAAAAAAACAAAAACCTAATTGTATGTTCCATAGGAAAATGTTTAAATTTTCCTCCGTTTTACAATATTATTAAAGTAAAAATTATCAGTAAATAGGGTATAAATTGGAACCAACAATTTTAATCGTTGAAGATAACGAAGATCTCGCTTTTAATTTGAAGCTGATGTTAGAAGTCCATGATTTCAATGTCGATATAGCCTATGATGGAAAAGAAGCCTTAAAGATTCTCAAAAGTAAAGAAAAAACCCCAGATGCCATAGTCTGCGATATTATGATGCCGCAAATGAACGGATATGATTTATTTAAGAGGGTGTATAATAATCCCAAGTGGATCAATATTCCCTTTATTTTCCTTAGCGCTTTAAACGATCCTGAAGAGATTAGAAAGGGTAAAGAGTTAGGAGTTGATGATTACATCACAAAGCCATTTAATGAGAAGGATTTGTTAGCTACAATTAAAGGAAAAATTGGAAAATTTCAGAGACAAAAAAAATTAAACGAAAAAATTAACCCAATGATTGATCAATTTAGTAGGGTCCCTGAAAATAGTGATGATGCTAATTTTAGGAGCAATAATGGCTCTATTATCCTCATAGTAAGCTGGGACGATAAAATTGGACCAAAAATTGAAGCTATGTATCCTAAAAATGTGGATGTTCCTTTTTCTGTTGAAGATATTGGTTTACATCTGTTTCAATCAGCAACTTTAATTTACGGTCAAGGACAAATCCTCAATCCAGAGGGAATTTTATTAAATCTCGAAACTATCAATCAAGCTGCGTATGTTTATTTTGATTCCTATCCCCAAGAGAAATTCAGATCAAAACAAAAGCAATTTATGTTAGCACTTATTGCTCCAAAAATTAGTTATCTAGAGTCGCTAAAGATTAAGAAACTATTCAAGGAGCTTTCGAATAGGATCAAACAAAAAGAAAAATACCAGATTGAATTATTTTGGAAAGAAATTTGTAGCTGTATCGATCTCAAAAATTAGAGTAAATCTCGGAATAAATAGAAAAAATAAATCAAAAAATAAAATAAATGATTTATATGCTTACTTCTTGTAATTAATTAAAAGATTAAAGATTAAAAACATATTTTGTAGGGAAATTGGAATATTTTTAAATTTTTAGGGTACTATGTGAGACTAGATTAATATATTGGCGAGGTTAATCGATTGGAAATGAATAATAACAAAGATTGGAAAACTACCGCAAAGGAATTACTAAACTATAAAAAATTACTTTTATTCGCTTCAGTTATAATATCGTTATATATCCTTAATTATTTCAATCAACCCTTATTCCATACTGTTGTTGAACTTTTTGCCATTATTATTTTCTGTGGAATATTTATTATAGGTTGGAATTCAAGAAAATACCAACAAGATTCTTTTTTCCTTACAATAGGAATCTCTTCACTTTTCATAGCATCTTTAGATTTTATCCACACGATTATTTATCCTGGTTTAGGAATCTTTGAAGGAAATATACTAAACATATCTATCCAATTTTGGATTGTTGCGAGGTTTATGCAAGCTTTCTCGATATTGCTTGCTTTTATCATGCTGAATAGAAACGTGAACCCACTTTTGATGCTTTTTAGTTATTTTGTTGTGACCCTAATTTTTAGTTTTCTTATTTTTTTTGGATTATTCCCAACAACTTATTCAGAAAATTCTGGTTTAACCCTTTTCAAAATAGTTAGTGAATATGTTATTTGCGGATTAATAGCCATTGCTATATTGATGGTGTATTTACGTCGTAAATTGATCGATTCTTACCTTGGTATACTTCTAATAACCTCATTTATTTTTTTAATTGGTTCTGAGATTAATTTTACGCTCTATTTTGATCAGTTTGATTTTAATGTAGTATTAGGACACATATTCAAGATTATTTCTTCATTTTTTCTCTATTTAGCTATCTTTGAAAACGGGATTAGGAACCCCTTTGATACCCTATTTAAAAAGATAAAAGACCATGAAGAGCTTCTTAAAGAGAAAAATGAATCTTTAAAGGAATTTAATAGAATTCTTTATAAAGAAATAAAAGCGAGAAAAGAAGTAGAAAAAAAATTGAAAAATGAAAGGAATAATCTGATTAATATAATGGATGTCGTCACGGATAAAATTTATATCGTTGATAAAAATTACGAAATTCAATATGCAAATCCTTCATTAATAAGATTAAATGGACCTATAGAGAATCAAAAATGTTATAGCTATCTTTTCAATAAGGGAGAACCATGCCAAAAATGTCACTTGCTTGAAGTAATCAAAGGAAATACATTTGGGTATGAAACCAAAGAAAATGGTATTATTTATCATTATATTGAAACAGCATTTATTACCAATGATGGAAAAATATGTTCATTGATTATGAAGAGAGACATTACAGATGAAAAGGAATCAGAAGAGAAGTTAAAACATTTTGTTTCAATGATATCACATGAAATAAGAACTCCAATTACAGTATTGGAACAATCACTTACTAATCTAATCACGCCTGAAAGACAAATAAGCGTAAAGGATAGACAAGATTTGAAAAATATTGTAATGAAAAATATGGGGATTCTAAAAGAATTAATTGAGGATCTTACTATAATAGCAAAATTAGAGGAACAACAATATCAACTCGAAAAAGAAAATTTAAATGGGTCCTTGATCCGTAAAGAAATTATCGAACCATTAACCCCAAGAAAGGATAGCAAAAATCTTTCATTTGAAATAGACATTGATGAAAACATTTCTTTTTTTGGAGATCTGGTTAAGATAAAACAAGTATTTAGAATTTTAATTGATAATGCGATAAAATATTCTAAAAAAGATGGACTAATAAAAATTACAGGTAAAGAAATCTTTAAAGCAGAAAATGATTTAAAACGAAGAAGGGGTGTCTTATTTCAGTTCATAGATCGCGGGATTGGTATTTCTGAGCATGAACTTCCATTTATTTTTGATCGTTTTTATCGTTCACCTACAGTTAAGAGAATCGAAGGAACAGGATTAGGTTTATCTATAGCAAAAGATCTCGTAAACTTACATAGGGGATCAATTAATGTTGAGAGTAAATTACGAGAAGGGGCAACTTTTTCAATTTTTTTCCCTAAAGATGCGAGTAAATAATAAATAATGGTGTATATAGCTTTATTTTATTAATTGTAATATCTTTTTACTTCCTCGATTACTAAATCAATCAAATCATTTTCATTTTCGATGGTATAAAAGTTAGCTTTATTTAAAAGCCCTTTAAACTTATCCTTAGGTATTTTTGATGAGCCTATAAAGAATCCTACAATTTTATGACCCCTCTCAATAAGATTTAGAATTAGTTTCTTTGATTTTCCCCAGTTATATATCCCAAAATCAGTAATGATAAAGACTAAAGACTTTTTATCGGCTTTTTTACATTGTTTTTTAATCTCCTTTAATGGTAATACAGTTCCACCTCCTTGATATCTTAAAAGCGTTTTTTCAGCTTCTTCATAATCAAATGTCCAATCACATATATCTGCCTTCGCAGAGAAGTTTATAACACTAAATTTAGCTCCTTTTTTAGAGGCATGATGAATTGAAGCGAATGCTGCGACCAAGGCGATATGATAGGTTCCCCGAGCTTTTTTAGATTTCGCAGTATAATTCCAGCCCATTGATCCAGAACTATCAAGTACCAAAAGCAAATCGGGAATCTCTTTTTCTTCTAAAATCCCAGGACCTTCTTCAAATTTCCACTTTCTTGTGGTTATATTGGGGATGATTATAGGGGAATTCAACAATGTTTGCACGATATCTAATTCTTCTATTGGATCTCCGATTCTCCATACTTCGGGAAAGGCGGGTACATCTCCGCCGGGTTTCTCCTCAAAGATTCTTATCTCAATAAGATCTTTAGCGATCCCTCTATACCAAGTAGATAAAGCTTCTGCATTAATTAAAATTCCTGATTGTCTTGCCGGTGAACCATATTCTGAATAAGGAACTCCTTTCGCAAATTCTTCTGCTTTTTTAACCAATTCATCTCTTGATTTCTCATTCACTTTATCGTTATTTTTATTCTCTAAGGGATTATCCATAATTTCCAATAGATCATCTGGAATCTCAACATAATTTCCCCCTTTTCCGGGTGCTTTTCGCTTGGATTTCCCTCGGTTTGGAACAACGGTTGGACCTATCAACGAAAATGAATTGTTAATGAATCCATTAAGATGATAAGCAATTCTGCGAACTTTATCTTCCCAAGTAGTCTCATCTTTGAAATCTTTTAAGATGATTTTTAAAATTTTATCCACTAATTCTTGTTGATCTTTAAGAGAATCATCTTCAAAGAGATTTTCATTCCACAGCTCTTCATAACATCTGAATAAAAATTTAGAAAATGTACTTAAATCGCTACTGCTTCTAATATGTTCGTAGGTTTTTTTTATCTCCCATTTCATTAACTCTGGAAACTTTTCATAAAGCATCCGGTCGATAACTAAATCCGCAAAAAAATTTACAACAATGGGAGCAAAATTTCTATTAACATGTTTCATCGCCGATTGGAGCAATTTGGCATTGATCAACCCATCATAAGGAATTGTTTGATAATGAGAAACTTCATGAAGCATAATCGCGAAAAAATAATCCTCATACTTCTCCTCATCCTTAAATACAGGAAGATCAGCAAGATTCATAGTAATTTGCCATTGATGGGAGGGATCGATATAAAATCCTTCTTTATGTGTATAATCAAATACATAATTTGGTTCTTTTAAAGGAGGAAAGTAGAACTCTCTGAGAGTACGATCCCACGCTTTTTTCGCATATTTTATCAGCTTTCTTTGTTGACCATCAATTTTCTTAGATTCCTTAAGATTTAAACCAGACATATCTCATCACACAATACATTATTCTTCTTTTTGAATGTAAGAGATTTCATCTAAAAGTTGTCTCAGCTTAACGGCTTCAGCACCGCCTGAAATTTGTATATTAACGATCGAGTCATCCTTTATACCCGTTACATTTACCTCAATAAGTAAATCTTCAGTTCTAACTTGTTTAGTTTGTCTTTGATCAAAACAAGACTTTAGAGCTTCATCGATATTTGGAAATTCTAAGGCAATATCGGCCCATAATTCTTTCCAGTGAGAATATTTGAATACATAATCAGTAACAGTTTGCTTATAGAGTTCTCTATTGCACCAATTAATTAAATCGGGTCTATTGGGAAAGTCTAGGTCTTCGAGTAATGAATCTCTTATCTCTGCGAGTTCAGCAATTTTTCCCTTTTTAGCAGCACTGTCAATTTTTTGGGCGATTTCCTTATAACTTTTACTCTTCAAGGATTTAACAAAGGGAAAGAGATCAAATTTTACGATTAAATCATTTTTTTTATAATTTTTCAAAGTACTGAGATCATCTTTTTTAGGCTCTCCATTCCTATATCGATGAGCGATTTCATAGCATATTTGTCGGTTTCGAAATCTTTTCAAAATCTTTGATAAAATATCTTTTGAGAATTCAAATTTATTACCCCAATAAGGAGCCTTATCCACTTCTCTTTTTGAATAATCTACTCTATGAGAAATTACATAAGGCGCGACAGTAGTAACTAAATTTACATCGATTTGCTTTTTTCCCAAAAGCCAAGCTAATGCTTTAGCATAACGTAGTAAATCCTTGGCAACTCTTACGCTTAAGATTGAATCAATTTTATTACACACATTTTGAGATGTATTAAAATGGCACCCCGAACAAAGTCCCGCACTCGGTTTTAAATCTTCTGAATTACCCTTATCAATTCTACTGCATAATGTGAATTCTCTGATGATTGCATGGATATAATTATTTACATCTTGATCATATTCTACCTTATTCACATAATACCATATTTCCATCATTTCCTCTATGGTCAATACTTTTGGAACCTGGAATAACTCATCATAACCAGAGTATTTCTCATCCTTTCCCGTTAAAATAAGTTCTAAATCATGACTTTTAGGCATTGATATCGGAACAGAAACCGCGAAACGATCTAAGAAAGGTTTTGATAATTCAAATGTTCCCACATCCTGCGGATTAATTGTAGCATAAAGGCAAAATTTGTTTATAGTGGTAATGGAATCATAATATTTTACGGTTCCTTCCGCTAGAAGAGAGAGTAGTATATCTTGAGCATAGGGGGTTAATCGATTAACTTCGTCTATAATCTTCCAGAAATTTTTTACAAAGTTCTTCCACACAACTTCCTCTTTTCCCTCATGCATTAGCTTCCCCAGCTTTAATGTACCAACCAATTTCTCCTCCGTAAGTTGCGGATGACCTCGAACAATGGAGCTCTCAATCTCCTTTAAAGATTTTGAGGTGAACATTCTCCCTAAAAGCTTGGTTAGTGTCGTTTTCCCTCCACCATGACCACCAATTAGTAACATCGCACTATTAGGAACAAGAGCATTTAGAATACATAAAGTTAAAATTTCTGGGAGTGTTCTTGTTTTCACTTTATCGTTCTTTTCATCAAAATATTTTATGAGAATATTTTGAGAATGAACAAAAAGTTGATTCGCTTGTACCAAATTAATTATTTTCCAAACTTTCTTCCTAAGACTTTCTTCTTCTACTAATTTCGTCGACATTCAGAGGCTCCTATAGAATTTTGCTGTTTTATTTATTAAAAAAGATAATGAACCTATTTATTTTTGTTTCTTAAGTAATTAATGAAACTATTTCTTTTTGAGTTTAATCATAAAAGATAGATAAGAGCAAAACATTTCTGATTTTTAATAAAATTCTCAGATTAAATCATTAAAGAAAACACTTAAATAACCCAAAATTTTATGTTAGCTCCAAAGAATAATTCGTCTTTCATTGCTATTTTTCGTATTCTAAAAGCTTAAAAAGGAAAACTCGATTATTTAAAAGATTGTAAAAACTTTAGCTAACAAATAATTATTAGAGATTGATAACCTAAAACAAGGAATTATTATCAATATGTTTCATGATAAACAAGATGGTATCGATGAAGATAGTCAGTTAGAGTTTAAAGCAATTTTCAATCATCTTCCAATCCCAATTCATTATTGGAAAAAGATTAATGATGATTTCATCTTTGGGGGATTTAATGCTGCTAATAACAGGTTAGCTGGGGGCTATTTAGGGAATGTTTTAGGAAAAAAAGCATCTGAACTTCATAAAGATGAACCTCATCTTATTGAGCTGTTGAAAAGATGTTATAATGAGAAAATCGAACTTAAAAGGACATTAGAATATACTTTTCCCAATTCAAAAAAAAAGAAACATCTCCAGGCAAATTACAAATTTATCCCTCCAGATTTAGTCGTAATAGCAACCTTAGATATTACAGAAAGAAAAAGTTATGAGAAAAAACTGAAGGATCTTACTAAATCTTTGGAGAATAAAGTTAAGGAAAAAACTGGTGAGTTAATAAAATCTGAAAAGAAATTCAAGGAATTTTTTAATAATTCCCCGGTTCCAATTGAAATAATAGCCCCAGATACTTCAATACGGTTAGTTAACCCCGCTTTTGAAAGATTGACAGGATATGGTAAATCTGAATTAATTTCGCAGGAACCACCATACCCTTGGTGGCAAGACCAAGATATAGAAATAATATCAAAAGAATTTAAAGAGGCAATGAAACAAGGAGTCCAAAAACATGAACAATCCTTTAAAAATAAGCAGGGAGAAATTTTTTGGGTAGAAATTACATCTAAACCTGTATACGAAGACAAAATTTTGAAGTATTATATCTCCAATTGGGTGGACATAACCTCCCGTAAGAAAACGGAATTAGAACTCGAAAAATCAGAGAAAAAGTTTAGAGATTTAGCCGAACAAGCCCTTATTGGGATTTCTATAATACAAAGAAATAAAATCAAATTTTGCAATCATAAAATAGCTGAAATATTTGGATATAAAAAGGAAGAAGTAGAAAATTGGAATGCGGTTGAAATAACAGAAAGCATTTATCCCAAAAGCAGAGAAAAATTCTCGAAATATCTCGAAAAAAGACAGAAAGGAATCAATAATGTCCCTAATCGATATGAAATTAAAATAATTAAAAAATCAGGAGATATTGCATGGGTAGAGGTTTTTGCTAAATCTATAATTTATGATGATGAACCCGCTGATTTTATTTCATTAGCCGATATTACAGAACGAAAGATTATGGAAATAAAATTATCGGCTCACCAAGAGGAATTGAAAACTTTAATAAATGATCTAGAAGAAAAGGTAGAAGAAAGGACTGAAAAATTCAAGAGATCTGAAAGAAAGTATCGATTGTTATATAATAATGCCGTCGAAGGTTTAGCTTTCCATAAAATAGTCTATGATACAGAAAATAATCCAACTGATTATATAATCACAGATGTGAATCCCAGTTTTGAGGAATTACTATATTACCAAAAAAAATATATTACAAATCGTCCTGCTAGCCAGGTATATGGAATGAATCCACCTCCTTTGTTAAGTATTTATTCAAAAGTCGCCGAAACAGGAGAATCAGAAACGGTGGAATATTATTTTCTTCCGAAAAACAAATATTTCCGAATATCTGTCTTCTCATTTGAAAAGGGCAAATTTATCACATTGTTTGATGATATTACAAAAGAGAAAAAGGCAACAATAAAATTAAGAAAATCAAAAAAAAAATTCAAACAGGCATATAACAAAGCGAATTTTTATAAGGATCTTTTTGCCCATGATATGAATAATATACTTCAAAATATTAACTCTGCTTCAGAACTCGTACAAATGTTTTATGAGACCCAGGAGAGACCGGAAAAAATTAGGGAATGTATTGAGATTCTGCAAGAACAAGTGAAACGAGGATCAAAATTAATCAATAATGTACAGAAAATATCTAAATTAGATGAAAGTAAAAGTGAAACGGAAAAGGTTAATCTTTGTAAAATGCTTATTCAGTCTATAGAAATGCTAAAATCCTCTTTTAATGATAAAGACATTGATATTCAAATTAAAAATAAAGATGGAGAGATTCGCGCCACTTATGTTTATGCAAATAACTTGCTTGAGGATGTCTTCGATAACTTACTAACCAATGCGATTAAACATGCCGGAAAAGACTCTGTTAAGATACGAATAAATATACAAAAAATCCAAAGAGGAAAGAGGGATCATATAAAAATAGAAATTATTGATAACGGAAAAGGAATAAAAGATAGTCTAAAAGGAAATCTCTTCGATAAAGGATATAATTCTGGTGGCTTAAAGTCGGGAATGGGTTTAGGATTGTATTTGGTTAAAAAAATAATAAAAAGTTTTGGTGGGAACATTGATGTTAAAAATCGAGTGAAAGATGATTATAGAAAGGGAACTAAGTTTGTTCTTTCAATTCCATTTGCGGAATAGGTGGACTATAGTTTCCATAATTTTCAAATTAGAATAATTTCATCAAGGTTTTTAATTACAAAATCCGGTTTATATTCCCATTTATCGTATCCTTCGGGATATTTATTTAGATTTCTCGTTAATAGGCACGCATCTATATTTGCTCTTTTCGCTGCAAAAACATCTACTATTGAATCTCCAATCATTATTGCTTTCTTATTCCCATTAGTATAACTCAAAGTGTTTAAAACAAAATTAATTCCTTCAGGAGAAGGTTTCGCCATATCTTGTGTTTTTTCAGAACCCAATCCAAAAACAACTTCAAAAAAGGGGTTTAGATTAAATTCCTCTAAGACATAGTCAACTATATAATCTGCCGTATTTGAAACAATTGCGAGCTTTTTGTTGCTTTTTTCCTTCAAATTTTTCAATACATTTACTACGTCATCATATAGATGAATCTTTTCTCTCGCAATGTATTTCTTTCTAAGATTGAAATCGATTTCATCAAAATGGCTCCAAAATAATTCTTGATCACGAACCCCCCAATTTCTAAGTAATTTTACGTAATCGCTACCTGAGAGCCAAAATTTATTCCTTTCTTCTCGAGAAGGAACATTTTCGCGTGAAAGTTTTTTTATTGTTTCAGAAAGAACCTTATCAAAATATTCTGCAGGTTTGGGTATGTACAATAAACTATTATCTAAGTCAAATAAAAAGTAGTCCCAATTCATTACAAAAACTCCTGTAATTAAAATAAGCGAATTAAATTTAAAAATAGCCGATATGGCCTAAATTATTACCTTCCTCATCAAGTGCATATACAAGTCCCATCGATAAAGCTTTTGATTTCTCCTCATCCGATCCTTTAGTGGGTTTAGCAACCTTTTTCACTGTTTCAAGTTTTAATTGGAATGTGCCGTTACATTTATGACATTTAATATGAATCTTTTTTATCTCTTTTCCTTCCTCTTCATATTCTTCTTTTTTTAACGGTTCAAGCAAATCTTGATCCTCGTTATCACAATCCTTTAAAAAGCATTGATCAAGACTTATCTTTTCCATACCGCGTCTTGCAAGAGCTACTAAGGCGTAAGAAGGAATTTCCATCCATAAATCTTCCTTTTTTTTATCATTTGACATTGAATAAACCTTTTATGTTTTAAAATTATCTTAACTAATTGATTATAAATATAGAAAATAATAATTATTTGTTTTTATTATATTTTATAGAGATTTAAGTCTGAACACTTACATTATGAAATTTTTTACCCAATTGGTGTAATAAATGAGTGAAAAGAAAGATTTTTCGGTAGAAACAATTGAGCATATTTCTAAGCTTGCGTTAATTGATTTGGATGATGGTGAAAAAGAAGAATTGGCAGAACAATTAAAAGATATAATAAATCATTTTAAAAAATTAGAAGATTTGGATATTGAGAATGTAGAGCCAACGAGACACCCCATTAAAGGTTTAAGAAATGTTTTCCGTGAAGATAAAGTGGGAAAATCTCTTTCAAATGAGGAAGCTCTAAAAAACGCAGAACACACTAAGGATGGATATTTTAAAGCACCTCGAATCTTAAAAAAGAAGAAATAAGTGAATTACTCTTTATATTTGTCTGTTAGAATTTTTATCGCATCTCTCATATCTTTTAAAGCTTTTCGTTTTTCCCACCAGCTCATTTCCTCAAAATCTTCACCTAAATCTGCACCTATTTTGCTAGTTGCAGCCAAATCTTTATATTTACTCACAACAAAGTTAATTATATAATTATCATATTTTTTAAGAATCTCTTGTAATTTTTCCCTCTCTTTAATTTCATCCCAGAGTTCTAAGGTTTCAAATGAGCGAATCCCTATATCGAACCGGAACCAGCTAATTGGAAAGAGTTCATCATTTTTAATCCCTGATTCAATCGTACGAATGGATTTTTGATCGATATAAAATTCGGGGGTTGCGTCCTCTCTGAAAACAATTTTGTCATTCATCATGAAAAATAATGCTTGCGCCTTAGTCGCACATACTATTCCAGTCGCAAATCCTTTTGCCATCCGTAAATTATCAGAAATATCCTCTAAATTAGCTCCGGGGAAATGCAATCGATCATGATTAGTTCCTCTAAAGGAGATATTAATATGCCGTTCCTCTTCTTTGTCTCTGATTAATTCGGGGAATAAATCCTCATCTCTATTCTTTTTATGTGCTTCCAATAGTTTGTTGATTAGCTCAGTATCTAATTTTAGCCCAGGAATAATTGTATTCTGGTTAAGAAAGGCATCCACTTCAAAATCCCCTATGCCGTAGTAGAGTTTTTTCTCCTCCATAATCCTGTTCAATGTCGACGTGATTTCATCAATCAAGGCATCGGGATCTTCTCTGATGGACGAATATTCTTTAGTAGTAAAGGTGTCTATTTGATCCTCAATTCCCGTCGTGTCCTCGTAAAATTCGCCCCAGCTCATTTCGGTGTAAATATAACCTTCATTATAGAGATTATGATCTTCATCAATACTAATAATACACTTTTGACCGCCTAAATCCACCCCTTTCTTTGAACCAGATGCAAGAAGTGCTGACGGAGGATTATAAAATTCAAGAGACAAGGAAAACCCTCTAAATATTTGTAGTGTTCTATTTTATGTATAAATTGATTTTCTTTTAAACCTACTAATAATAGGGAATTCTAGATATAAAAAATTACCATCTTTTGAAGTAAGTTAGTATATCAAAGAGAAAAGGAAAAAATTTAATTCTTGATCAAAGGAATTTTAACAAAAAAGGTACTCCCTTTTTCTTTTCCCTTGGATTCCGCCCAGACACTTCCATCGTGAAGCTCTACTATTTCTTTTGAAATAAATAATCCTAAACCTGTCCCTTCAATAGCAACTTTCGTAGAGTCTTTCATTCCTTTATTATATTGATTGAATCGCTTGAAGAGACCATTCAACTCTTCTTTTGATAATCCAATTCCATTATCTTTTATCTTCACAATGACGTCGTTATTACTTTTTTCTATATTTATCTCTATCTTCCCTTGAGAAGGAGTATATTTTATAGCATTAGAGATTAGATTTGTAAAAACACGCTCAATTTTTGAATGATCCATATATGAGATGATTTTTTCAGGATGATTAAACTCAACCTCATGTTCTTTTTGATAAATTAAATATTTTAAATCTTTTATACAATTTTCGATAAGCGCTACAAGATCGACATTTTGTTTATTCAATTGAATTTTACCTGCTTCATATTTGGAGAAATCTAATAAATTTAGGATTAGCCCCTTTAATTTTTCACTTCCATTTTTTATAATTTCCAATAATTCAAAAACCTCAAGGGAAGAATCCAGCTTAAGCGAGTGATAATAATCCAATAGGATTTGGATAGCTCCATAAATAGAGGTCAAGGGAGTTTTAAATTCGTGAGCGGCAAGATCCAAGAATTCCTTTCTAAATGCATCAAGATTTCTCAATCTGCGATTTTCTTCTTTTATATACTTTTCCTGTAATTTTCTATGGGTAATATCATACATAATACCTCGGATGCCAATTAGAATTGCATTTTGATAAATTGCACTTAAGTGAATATTTGAATAAAACGGTTTTCCATTTTTTTTAATAAGGGATAATTCGATCTGAGTTGTCTTCTCGCCAGATAAAATTCTACTTATATTTGTTATAGCTTTACTTTTATCTTCGGGTTTTATTAAGTCAAAAAGTATGATTCCATCAATAAAATCCCTTTGATTAATATTAAACGCATTATATCCGCATTTATTTAAGTAAGTTAATTTGAAATTGAGATCCGCTTCAAAAACAATGTCAGGGAGGGAATCCGCTAATTCTTTAAAACTGATTTTATCTACACTTAATTTCGAAGTGGTATCATAATCTTGATGTTCAAAGAGGATAATTTGAATTAAAGGATCATCATCTGGTTTAATCAACATAGCCATTATATCAACATAAATATTGTTTCCTTCATAAGAAATAATTTTGCACCCATCAGAATATTTAGAAATTGCTCCATAAACTAAAGAATCCAAGAATCTCCTTAAATCTTCTTTAGATTGAACCGGAATGAGAGGAAGATTAAAGAGGTTTTCTTCTATTAAGCAATTTTTATTACATTTTATCAATTCTTCCGCCGCTTTATTAAGATATTTGATATCGCCGTTTAATTCTAAAATCAATGTTGAATTTGAAGAAGCACCATATAAATGCGAATAAGATACTTCCAAATAATCCAGTTTTTCTCGAAGATTAATCTTCTTATTCATTTCTTTTTCAATCAATGCTACCTATATAAATAAAGATGAAATTTATTAATATTTAGAAAGATGAAGTTGTTACTAACATTATAACATAATAAGACCTTTAATTCGATCTCAGAAAAATTGTTTATCAAGTTCAGAGTTAATTTGGATCCATAAGAAATGAAAACCAAACTCATTCTAAGGGAAGTTCAACAAAAAAAGAAGAGCCTTTATATCTTCCCTCAGATTCTGCCCAAATTTTTCCTCCATGAGAATTTACAATCTCTTTTGAAATATATAAGCCTAATCCGGTTCCTTCGCTGCTAATCTCCATTTTTCGATCGTATCTCTCAATTTTACTAAACCTTTTGAATAATTTGCTTTTTTCTTCTTTGGTTAACCCGATTCCATGGTCTTTTACACAGAATTCTATAAATTGATCTTTCAAATTTAACTGAATTTCTATTTTAGTATATGGGGGGCTATTTTTTATTGCATTTGAGATTAAATTCATGATCACTTGTTCTATTCTAATTTTATCAATGTTTATAAAAATTTCCTTAAGATCTTCCTTTTCACATTGGAAGGTTAATTCCATATTACGATCTTCGACTAAATATTTTAAATCTCCCATGCAATCTTTGATTATTTTGATAATATCCGATTTTTCTTTTTCCAGTTGAAATTTATCAGCTTCAAGCCGTGAAACATCCAAGAGACTATAAATTAAACTTTTCAGCCTTTTTGTACCTCTATAAGCGATTTCCAAGATCTCTTTTGAATCTTCAGAGAACTCATTTTTGTAAAACTTATTTAGCATTTGCATAGCACCGTGAATGGAAGTTAGCGGCGTTTTCAATTCATGGGAGGCTCTATTTACAAATTCTCTACGCATTTCATCAAGTTTTTTCAGTCGTTTATTCTCCTCTTTTATTATTTCTTCTGCCTTCTTCTTTTCCGTCACATCAACCAAAGTTACAAAATTAGCGTTTCTACTTTCATATTTTATTGTTTTTGAATAATTTTCAACCCAAATAACTTCTCCGCTCTTTTTTATCATCCGAAAATGATAGTGTGTCTTTACATCTGGGTCTCCCGATTGTTTTTTGCGGGCTTGTTCAAGTATAAAGGATTGATCATCTGGATGGATAACTTTTTCATACTCTCCTGGGTTCCAATCTAAGATATCCTCATGAGAATAACCGACGAGATCAGCAAAAGGTTTATTGATATATTTTACCATATCCTCTTGTAAAATACAGATTCCCAATATTGATTGATCTGCTATTTTTCGAAATTTTTCCTCTGATTCTCTTAATTTACGTTCCGCTATTTTTTGATCGGTAATATCTCGCATAAACCCACAGAAACCAATCTTTTTTCCATCCGAATCAAATCGTAAGGTGATTGTGGTTTCTCCATAAATTCGATTCCCTGTTTTTTTAATCAATTCATATTGATAGTTTTTCTTCTCTTCTCCAGTTTCAAATACAGAATTAAATGTTTCGTAAGTTCTTCTTGCGTTTTCGGTATCCATATATTCTCTATAATTCATTCCAATTAATTCATTAGGGTGATACTCAAATAAATCGACCAGAGCGTCATTAAAGAACGTAAAGTTACCTTTCAAATCCACTTCAAAATAACCTTCTTTAGAATTTTCAATAATGTTTCGATATTTGGATTCTGATTTCTTTAACTCAAATTCAGCAACTTTCTTTTCAGTAATATCTTGAAGTATGGCCTCAACATAGTATCCCCCATTTAACGTTATAATAGAGCTTTGATAATTCACCCAAACTTTCTCTCCTCTCTTATTAACCAATTTAACCTCGATTTCGTCGGGATTTTTTCCGCTTTTAAAATCATTAAATCGTTGGATGAATAATTTTTTCTGATCATCTGTAAACAGTTTTAGATGAAAATAATTTTTACCAATAACATCAGCTTTCGAATAACCAGAAATCCGTTCAGCAGAGGGATTTAAATCAATTAATTTTCCATTTTCATCAGTTAGTACAATAGCATTTGGAGATTTTTCAAATAAATTTCGATATTTTTTTTCCGATTCTCGTAATTTTTGCTCCGATTGTTTTAATTTCTCTTCTGCTAATTTCCGATCTGAGATATCTCTTAAAATTGCTACAATTTTTACTTTCCCGTTGATTTCGATTGCCTTTCCTTTTCCATGTAAATAAACAAATCCTCCCTCTTTCTTCTTTAACCTATACTCCACTGAAACTTGTTTTTTACCAGAGATAATATCATTTAGAGCTTTTCTCACATTTTCGATATCAGATTGATGTATTTCAGAAAAAGGTTTTGATTTTAAGAATTCTGAAGCTGAATACCCTGTAATTTCTTTAACTTGAGGGCTAACATAAGTAAATTTACCCTCTTTGTCTAATTCAACTAAAATATCAGAGATATTGCCAATTAAATAGGAATATTCATCTTGGGTTTTCCTTAGATTATTTTCAATTTTTTTTCGTTCAGTGATATCCCTGGAAATTAAGAGCACTTTTTCATTTCCATCATCATCTAGAAAGGATTTCCCTTTTATTTCTATCCAATGAAGATTACCTTCTTTATCAAAAACTCTACAATCTATGGGACCTTGATGTTTCATTTTAAGTAATTTAAGCACCCTTTCTTTATCATTAGGATGTATAAAATCAAGAGAGTTTTTTCCAAGGACATCTTTTTCTGAGTAACCCATTTCTTGAAAATGAAGCTTAGCATTAATAAAATCAATATGAAAATCTTTATCTAAAATCGTTAGATAATCCCTCGAATTTTCTATTAAGATCTCATATCTTTCCTTAATATTTTTTAAATTTTGCTTTGTTTTTTTTTCGTCAGTGATGTCCCTAATATTAATTTGAATTAAATATTGTGAACGAGTTTTAATGGATTTAAAACATAATTTAATCCACCTTTTTTTATCTGCTTTTTTGGATAGTTGGAATTCACATTCACATGATTTATTAGTTTGATATATTTGGTCAATTATTTGCTGAATAGATCTCCGCTGGTTGGGGGTAAAGATTGATAAAGAAATAAATTTATTCTTATCATGTTTTTTATCCAATTTTGGTAATATTTCTTTTATCATGGGATTTTGATAGAGAATTAATCCATTATCGTCTAAAAGAACAACTCCAAAATTTAAGTTCTCTAATACTGAATTATAAGGTATATTTTCCATTTAAAAAACCCAAAGAGTAGTTCAATTATAACTTTAAAAATAATAGTTATTACTTGAAAGAAAACAATCAAATTAAAGCCTTAATTGAGAGAGACAGTTTATTAATATCCCTAAATGATTAAGGATAATAGTTCTTTATTTTAAAAAAAAGTTGTGGATGTCAAAAAAAGGAGTTTTAACTGATTCTATTATGAAAATCTTTCTCTGTAGCGAGAATATTTCGTTAAAATATTCATGCATTTCGTAGGATAATCCCAAAAATCGAATACGGGCACGTTATTTTTGAGAAACATTTGATAAATCGGGTAATCATAAGGTTGCGGTCCCACATAAAAAATTGGAAGTTTCTTTTTCACAATTATTTTATGAATGGGTTTAATAAAAGCTTGTTCGATGTTTTTTGACATCTTATCCATACGATCATCGTAAGGTAATCCTGATTCTCTCACAACTCTCATGACATCTCCAAAATCAAACACACCGTATATAATAACACTATCAATCTCTCCAGAATTCATTAATGTTTTGGGAAATTTAACAAACAAATTATAAAAATTCATATCGAATGTCACATCTAAAGGATTTAAAGCACTGGCGGTGGGGGGAATATCTTCTCTTAATTTTTCTTGGAGATCTTGTGAAAATTTAGGAACTTGTAATCCGTACATTTCTGCGGTTTTTACCATCATAGAGCCAGAGCCCCCAGAATCCGTTATTATCCCAACTTTATTACCTTTCGGAAAAATATCATATTTAGTTGCGAAGGCTAACGTTCTTAAATAATAGAGAAAGTCCATTATAGAGTCTGTTGCGATTATGCCCGTTTCCTTAAATACAGCATCATATATTTTTTGTTCTCCACCCATAGCACCTGTATGGCTTTTTATAGATCGTGTAGCTGCTTCCGTTCCTCCAGCATAAATTGCTACAATAGGTTTATCTGGCGTGATTTCTCTGGCTAATTGAACAAATTCCCTTCCTCTTTTTACTTCTTCAATATATAACCCGATTACGTCAGTCTGCGGATCATCTTTGAAATAATCCAAATAATCAACCAAATCAATATTTAACTCATTTCCAATTGAGATGGATTTTCCTACTTTTAGACCGATTTTCTCGGCATGCCATACAGTATGACATGCGATTGTACCGGATTGAGATGCAATACTCACATTTCCTCTCTTAAATGTGTCATAAACCCACATTGTATTGAAATGAGATTCTTTATCTTCAGGCTTATACCAACCATTGTAAACACCGAGACAATTAGGACCAACAAATCGAATTTCATATTTTTCAGTAATTGAGGAAATAGTTTTTGACAGCTCAACTCCGTTAGAACCAACCTCTCTGAATCCTCCCGATGTTATAATGGCTCTTTTGATCCCTTTCTGACCACATTCCTCTAAAACTTCAGGAACAATCTTAGGAGGGAGAATAATAAATGCTAATTCGGGAATCTCGGGGAGATCAAGCACAGATTTGTATGCTTTATAACCTTGAATTTTATCCAATTTTGGGTGTATAGGGAAAATGTTTCCCTCAAAGCCCCCCGCTATAATGTTTCTTAACTGCATAGAACCCATCGTAGTTAAAAGGGAATTATTTGCCCCAAACAAGCATAAACTCTTGGGATTTAAAATCTCATCCATGTAATGACTTTCTTGAGAATAAAACTTATCTTCTTCTGGTATTGATTTGACCATAATTTAACCATAAAGTAATGAATTTTAATTCAATATAAAATAGAATTAAAAAATCAATATGAAGTTTATTTTACTTAGATTTATTCGGTGATTATTTTTTTCCCGTCGAACCAAAACCACCTAAACCTCTTTCAGAATCTGGAAGTTCTTCCACTTCAATAACCTCATATCTATACATTTTTTCCAGGATAATCTGACAAATCCTCTCTCCTTTATGTAAGGTGACTTCTTTATTTGATAGATTGACCACTATGGCCATCCATTCATTTCTATAGCCTGTATCAATTGTACCGGGGGTATTTAAAATAGTTATACCTTCCCATAACGCCAATCCACTCCTTGGAACCACTCTAAAATAATAACCTTCTGGAATTGCCGTGGAAAATCCCAAAGGACATCCGATTCTCTCCATTGGTTTAAGAGTATATGTCTCTTGGTTAATTTCCTCAAGATTTTTCTCTTCTCCTTTTATTTTAATCTTTTTGAACCCCATAATTCTTGCGTCTGCTCCAGCATCTCCTGGCTTCGAATGTTCAGGTATTACAACATCATCTTGAAGTTTTTTAAACATAACCTTTACTTTTTCATTCTCTGAACTTTTATCGGATAATTTTTCATTCATGATATGAATGTGATTGTATCCTAAAACTGATAAATTTCCATGTTTTTAGATTAATAATTTTTTTAGATTGGAAATCTTATAAGATAACAAAGATTTAAAATTATATTCAAACCTAATATATTTCTATTTGCGTGAATACAAATGATTGAAATTGATAGATACGATCCCAGAAAAGACAAACAAGAATTAAAAGAATTATTTCAAGACTTTATCCAAAATAAATGCTACTTTGACTCTAATTGGGATAAATTTGAAAAAGAATTGAATAAAAGGGTTCTTGATCTCCAGCAACGAAACTCCATGGTAATAGCCAGAGAAGAGGGTAAATTAGTGGGTTGGGTAACCTTTACAAGATTTAGAGATTATTTGGGAAACGATAGATATTTAATCCATCAAGTTATGACACGAAAAGAAGATGCCTATAGAAAAGGAATAGAAGAAAAGATTATACTTGAACTCCAAAAATATCTGAAGAAAACGATGGATGTTGATAAAATATTTTTTATTTGCCCAAATTCGGACTCAGCAAAACGAAGTTTGTTCTTAAAATTGAATATTAAAAAATCAGATCAAGTATGGTATGAAAAGGAAATTTAGTAGTCCAAAGAACCTTCCTTACCTATTTTAACTTCTTAAATTGCCCTATTTATTTAATTTAAAATAACTATTTTTTATCATAGAGGATAGAAAAATGAATAATCTTGAGGGAGAATTACAAAAAGTGGATACATTATTGGAACACCAAGACTATAAAAAGGCATTAGAAATCTTGGAAGAAATCCATCAAGAGAATAAAAAATCTGACATAGTCGAACAGAAGTTAATAAAAGCACTCTTTTCTTATGCTTTTTATTTAACCGATGAAATTGTCGCTAGAGATGAGGAAGCAGTAGAACTATTTCATAAAATTCTTGATATTGAACCTCAAAATTATAAAGCACTTTATAACTTGGGCATCACCTATGATAACTTAAATAGACCAAAGAAGGCTTTGGAATATTTAAAGAAAGCATTAGAAGTAAATCCAAATCATAAATATAGTTACTATAACATCGGATTAATCTATGAGAACCAGGATGAACCTGAAAAAGCACTGAATTTTTATAATAGAGCGTTGAAAATTGATCCCAACTTTTTATACGCGCGACATGCGAGAAATGCAGTAAGAAATATAATAGATCATCAAGAAAGTTCAAAAAAGAAGGATTTTTCGAAAGTAAGAAAAAAACTTCAATCTTACGGTCTTAATTTTGATAATATTGAAAAACTCAGGTCGTTGTTAGAGATGTCAAATAAGGTTCGCCTAAAGATGATCCAAGAGTTATTAGCCTTAGAAAAAGATACACTTCTTGACCTCCTTCTATATTTGGGAAAAAACTATAATTTTAAAATGGATGGAGATTTCTTAGTCGTCAATAAGAAGGGGTTAAAAAGATTGTTAGAGGATTTATAGGATATTTTGATAAAGAGTATTATTCTCTGTCTGACTTTTCTATGAGTTTATTATGCAAATAACAGCATATAAATGAAACAATTAAAATAACAACAAATCCAATAATATAACGTAATATAGTTTCTTCCATAATTATTCATCCGATTTTTTGATTTATTAATTTTGCCATATTCAATTAAAAGTTATCATAAAAAGATAAATTTAATTTTTTGGAAATTTTCTTAATATATTTTTACTATTTCGGAAATTGAATTATTGTTGATAGAAAAGAAGTGATTTATGCTTATAAAAATATTTATACTGAACTGACCAATTTGTAAAAAATAAAATAAAAAGGGTAAAATTAGTTTTCGAAAAAATCTTTAACTTTGTTCCACTTCGAAGGAAACTCTTACTCTTACTCTCCAAATTAACTCATTTTTATCCTCGCGTACTTTCAAATCTTGTTGTTCTACAGTAAGGTTTCTAATGCCACGGAGAGTTTTTGTGGCTTCATCGTACGCATTACGAACTGCATCTTCAAAATTTTTCTTACTAGTGCCGACTAAATCGACTGACTTATAAACCGGGCTCATATTTTTGTTTTCACCATATAAAGTATTGTAATTTTATTATGTGACAGCTTAATATTTAAATCTTATATACATAGATCATTAATTTTAAGAGATGAAAAGATCTAATTTAATGCGTAATGTCTTTACCCAGAAAAAGCAATATCTTATACCAAATTGATCTGATTACTGTTTTAATAATAAGAAAATAAAGAAATAGATGAAAATAAATAAAATTAAAAAAGATGCATAGTATTTTATGCATCCAGATTTTCGAGAATAATTGCTACTCCTTGCCCGCCGCCAACACAAGCATTAGCTAAACCATATTTGGCTTGCTTGTCTTTTAGGATTCGGGCGAGAGTACCAGGAAGTCTGATCATTGTTGCTCCTAAGGGATGACCAATAGCTGTAGATCCTCCCATTACATTAACTTTTTCTTCAGGAATGTTGAATTTATTCATACAATTGAGAGCAACGATACAGAAAGCTTCATTAATTTCCCAAAAATCAATGTCATCAGCTTGTAAGCCAGCTTGATCAAGTGCCATTCGAGATGCGGGTACAGGACCTCGACCCATTACAGAAGGATCAACGGCAGCCCATCCCATCGAAACAACTTTAGCTAATGGTTCAACACCTCTTTTCTTAGCTTCCTCAGCATCCATCAAAACACAAGCAGTAGCTCCGGCATTAAGAGGAGATGAGTTTCCAGGGGTAATCACACCATCCTTTGTGCCTTCTCTCTCTTTATATGCACTTCTTCCTCCTATATCCTCTCCCTTCGCATTCTTTTTCAAGTAGAATGGTTTAGAGATTCTTGGAAGACCAGAAACAGTTTCTAAATCAGATTTTCGAGCGGCCATATCCTTATCAATCATCATCTTCTCTTCAACATTGCCTTCGGCATGTCCTTCGATTGGGATGATTTCACCGCCATTAACACCACTTGTAAACCAATTATTTTCTTGGCTTTCGATGGTTAAATTATGAGCTCTAACTCCAAGTTTATCTAAATCTTCCTTTGTGAAAGTTGGAGTCTCTTCCTCATAGAGTTTCTGAGCTGTCTGAATCATATTGATTGCCGTCATGATGTCGTATCTATCACGATACCATTCTGACTTTTTGTTAATTATGTTTAAGTTTGGCTTCATATGTTTATTGTACTTAATGTTCATTGAAACTCTGGTCATATGTTCAAATCCAGCGCATAATGTAATCTTATTGTTTCCTGTCATGATTGACATTGCGGCATTTGACATAGCAGTACCAGCGGAACCACATTGTCGATCTACAAAATAAGCAGGAGTATCTTGTGGAAAATCAGCTAAAAATAAAGGAAATCTTCCACCGTATGTCCAATTCTCGAAAACAGGAAGTGCACATGCGATAACTGCCTCATCAATATCTTTTTTCTCAATTCCTTTATTTGCTAATTTTTGATCAAAAAACTTCATTAACAATTTAGCTACGATTTCATCGCCTCTATGTTCTCCAAAAACATCTCTTTCAGGCTTTCCAGGTCTGGATCGGCTGAAAGCGGTTCTTGCGTAATCTACAAGCCATACTTCTTTCATTTCTTTAGCCATATTTTAATTCACTTTTTTTTAAGTTTAAATTTTATATCTTATTTACTTATATTTTTGAAGATCGAAAAAATATTAAACTTTTGGAAATTCAAATGAATGAAAATTCAAAATTATATTATTGAAATCACATATTCATTAATTTCACTGTTAAATATCATTAATTTAGATTATGCAAAACAGTAATCTTCAAAAATGATTCTTAAAATCTGCTCAAATCTTTTAAATTTAAAATAAAAAATTAATATTATTGGTAGATTATTCTATGATATGAGTGAAAATCAAGTTAAAGTTGCAGTTATAGCCGGAAGCACTTCGGACGAACCCGTTTACAATAAAGCATTGAAGGTATTGAAAGAAAAAAATATTTCCCATGAGCTTAAAATTCTTTCTGCCCACAGAAATCCTAATGAACTAGATGAATATCTAAAAAAAAGTACTGCTCTAGTGTATATAGCGGTTGCAGGTTTATCTGCTGCCTTACCAGGAGTCATTGCCTCAAAAGTGGAAGAACCAGTAATTGGGGTACCTGTAAATGCTAAGCTAGGGGGTTTAGATGCTCTTTTATCAATTGTACAAATGCCACCGGGAGTTCCGGTTGGATGTGTTGGGATTGATAGAGGAGATAATGCCGCACATTTGGCAATAAGAATTTTAAATTTATTAAAATAAAATGTAGAGAAGGATTATGGCAGAAGAGAAAAATAAAATTGAACTTGCTAAGCGAAACGCTGCTATTAAGGCTGTTGACCAAAATGTAGGAAAAGGCATGGTTCTCGGGATAGGAAGTGGATCAACGGTAGTTTATGCGGTAAAAAGAATTGCAGAACTGAATAGAGAAAAGAGTTTGAATGTAAAATGCATTCCTTCTTCTTTCCAAGCATATCAGTTAATTGTTGAAAGTGATTTGAACTTAACTTCCTTGGATCAATACCCTGAAATTGATGTAGATATTGACGGCGCCGATGAAATAGACAAGGATCTTAATTTAATAAAGGGAGGTGGAGGATGTTTGGTACAGGAGAAAATCGTAGCTTCTAATTCAAAAGAATTGATCATTATAGCGGATTTCAGGAAAAACTCGGATATTCTTGGAGAAAAATGGAAAAAAGGAGTCCCAATAGAAGTTATTCCTATAGCTTATAAACCTATATTTAAAAGACTTGAAAAACTTGGTGCTTTACCTACACTACGGATGGCAAAAGCAAAAGCGGGTCCGCTTGTTACCGATAATTCAAATTTTATTATCGATGCTGATTTTGGTACAATTACTAACCCTAGAGAACTAAACCAAACATTATTAAACATTCCAGGTGTAGTTGATACGGGTTTATTTATAGATATGACTTCAAAGGCTTATATCGGTCAAGAAGATGGGAATGTCCTAATCAAGAATGCTTAATTATAAAAAATAGAGAGATTATTATTGGTGGAAAAAATGGAAGATGAATTTACATTAAGAATTGTTAGTGGTCCTAAAAGAGAGGATAATAAGAAACGAACTCATACAATAGATGCTCCTTCAAATCCAGCATTGAAAAACTTGACATTGCAATTACCCGTTTCGTATGAAGGTCCGAGTGGTGATTATGGAGAAAGATATTATACTCCCGAGCACTATTATCTGGCAGCTATTTCGGGTTGTTTTTTTACTACGTTTAGTGTTGTTTCTTCTAATTCAAAACTCGATTATAATACATTGACTATTGAATCAAAAGGAACTGTTGGAAATACGACAGGGGTAAAAATGATGGAGAAAATAGAGCAAACGATTATATTAACGGTTCCAAGTAATGTGAGTGAGAAAAAAGCACGTAAAGTACTTGAATTAACTGAGTCGGCTTGTCCGCTTGTAAAATCCATAAAAACCGAAGTAATCAATACTTACAAGATCATTGCCCAATAACAATACCTAATTAATCTTAGCCGTAGAACTAACTAAAAAATTTTATATTTTTTCTTATTCTGTAGTTTACATTCAAAGAGTAATAAATTTCGTCATTAAAATATGGAATTTTTGACTAAAAAAAAAAAAAACGAAATTGAAATTTAAAATTTTATTTAAAAGGTAATTTTTCCCCGCAATTGGGGCAAAATCTTTTCGCACTCTTTAATTTTTCTCCGCAATTTGGGCAGAAAGAAAGTTCTTTACTTTGTGATTGAGATCCTGATTCTTCCCTTGATTCACCGTAATAACTGCTTTCCTTGGTCGCAGGTTGAAAATAGACGTCATCTCGTTTCGATTGGTTGCTTTTCCTAGATTGTGATTTTCTTGTTTTTGTAATAATTATTATCACGCCAACTATCCCTCCAATCACGAGTAGAACAATCCAAAAT
Organism: uncultured archaeon; assembly: GCA_964653985.1. Lineage (GTDB taxonomy): Archaea > Asgardarchaeota > Lokiarchaeia > Sigyniarchaeales > SOKP01 > CAZZIC01. The sequence goes on from CAZZIC010000017.1 coordinate 37,936, forward strand.
GAGGAGATATTAAAACCGAGTTCTATGGAAAGAATAATGGCAAATGGTTGATCTATTGATCCGCCGTCTTGATCAATTACATTAATGTAATATAGTGCCAAATAGTCACCCCCCGTATTAGGGGTAAAATCTGTGGCTGTTGAGACATTTATTAATCCTTCAATTGATGAAAATTCCATCTCTGAGGGGACTTTGAAAATACCAGAATGATGATCTAGTCCATCCCGGAAGGGAAGTCTCTCTGAGATTATAGTGCTTGGGAGCATAATCGACAAACTGTTGTTCCTTGTTATGAGAGCCATAAAGAGAATAACGAATACTTTAAGGTCGCTCGAATCATCCTCTCGATCTCGTGCTTCGACACTAATATTGACATCCATGCCTTGAGAGACTTGGTAAATCTGAGAGCCTTCATCGGAATAGGTATCATCAAATGCGATATCCCCTTCTCCGTAATCGAAGAATGATTGATCTTCTACAATTCTGGGGGCATAATCCAATATTAAAAACCAACTTCTCGGTGAGTCATGAATAATATATCCACCACCTGTTTCAGGAATCATATAATAAACTCCATACCCCGCAGGGTCGCTTGAATCAGGATCAAAAATCCCAGTAAATGTTTTTTGAGAATTAAAGGAATTCGTTAAATTTAGGGTTTTGTTCACGGTCTTTTTTTCATTGAAAAATGAATAGGTAAAAACAGACATGTATGCATTAATGATGCTTGCTTCAAAGTTTATTAAAAATGAGAAAGGTGATTCTAAATAATCATCTAATTCGGCTGTAATTTCTAATGATTCTCCATTATCTCTTGTAACTCCAAACTCGTTTGTTGTTAAACTATTTATTTTAGTAATTTCAGTGGAGTCATAATATAAAATTTTAGAAGCACTCTCATAAGGAGTAGAATCCAGCGTCAATTTAGCTTCTATTAAAAGCGGATCGGGATCTGGTGAATTTAATATGGTATAAGAAACTGTCACAATCCCATCTTTATAACTGACCGACTTTGTTCCACTACCCTCAACGGAGATGCTTAACTTACTACTCGAGAGATCGCTTGAACTAATTGGTGAATTGGTATTTTGGTTCTTAGCATATATTGAAAATTCAAACATTCCACTACCTGTTCTGTAGTCATCCGAATCGTCTACCTCAATTGTTAATGAAACATCACGTTCGGGTAGTAAATAATTCATTACATTTTTAAGAAGCTGTCTATGATCATTTTCAAAACTTGGTTCAGTATAATATGTATGCATCCAATGATGATCTCCGAATGCCACCATTTTACCCCCTCCCATTGATGACCCATCATAAGCTGCAGCAACAGTTTTGCCATTAATCTCAGCTATTGATTCTGCATTGCCGAAAACTTCGAATGTGTTACCAAAACCCCATAGAAACTGACTAACACCGTTAAAAATCTCATGTTCCGCATCTAATGAAACATTCTGTATGTAAATTGAAGCTCCTAACCCATTTTCCTCGACCTCGGCAATTGTTTCCCCTTTAATACGTATCCCAGCATCATCTAGTAGAAAGTTTATGTTCTCGGCAGCCAAATCTTTATGTCTCGTTCCTAAAAATAAGATATTTCCGCCGTTATTGAAATATTGCTCAACATTATTTATTTCTAATGGACTAAATGGAATGAATGGAGTTTGTAGTACTAATAGGTCATATTGTGCTAATTTTTCCTCGGTCAATATTGTCGCATCAGTTGTAGAGTTATAGTCAGGAGTCCAATAATCCATCTGATAATCGATGGAATTGTTCAAACCTGCCATATCAATCATCGCTTCATAATATCCGATTTGAGAATAAGATAAAGAAGGAAACCAGTCAGTGGTTCCATGATAAGATTCCATTAAGATTTTATTTTCTGGAAGTTTAACCTCAAAAGATATATAGACTGAATCATAAATAGTTCCACCTTTTTTCAAATCAACTTGAAAAGTTTTAATTCCTGGGGAACAATCTTTTGAGATGGTAATATTGATAGTTACAAATCGAACGCCGTTTCCAGTTGATGAAACTTGAGAGTCATCAATTTGAACGTTAATTCCAGATATCGTTTCATTCTTGGATAAAGAAAATGAAGCTGTATCATCTCCTACAAAAACACTTATATTGAATCGTTGTCTATCTCCTGGAAAATTAAGTAAAGTATAAGGTTTGACAGGTAATGAGTCTGGAAAGATCTTAGCGACATCATTTTTATTGGTCAATTCCTCTAAATAATCTAATGAAGCCTTAACATCTATCAACCCTATACCGGACCTTACAACTTCATCATCGTCATTATCAGTAAGATCTTTAGCTCCTTCCATTAAAGCAATTCTAGCTGTTTCTACAGAAATATCAGGATTGGCTGAAAGAATAATTGCTAAAGCTCCTGCTA